>DATJYL010000147.1 GCA_035499655.1 Pirellulales bacterium | reverse complement strand
AGTTTTATTAGAAGCCGGCAGCGAGTAAGCGCGGAATCTCTATTCCGGAGCGCGCCCTTTGCAATCCTTCTCTTTCGGGCTTCCGGCCTTTGCCATGAGTTTGCTCAAGCAAAGCCGAGGACGGAATAGAGTAGGTTTACTATGTCCGCCCTACGGGAAGCTGAGTAGGTTTCCTAGGATGACGACAATTCGGCAAGCAGTGTATCGAGTTTTTCCAAGTCAATCGCCTTCTTGATTTTTTGCGTATCCACTCCGTCGATGATGGCGTAAGCTTCGTCGCAATACTTGTCAAAAAATGTCCAAGTCATTTGCTGCTTGCGACCTCAAGTCACGCAGACGGGCCCTTGTTGGGTATAGCCGGGAACGAACACGTAGTGCCCGCCCCAAGAATTGACGGCTCCTCGGCGACCGCGGACGACATCCCACGGTTTGCCCGTCTGAAACTGCGACTGGGCCGAAACTGGTAATCTGAGGCCCAAACCTACGCCGATATCGAGCACGATGGCTTGCATCACCTGGGCATGATCGGATACATCCAATTCGGAAAATGCTTGAATTTTGTAATTGGCGGCGCCCACCAGCCAGCCCGAGGTTTGCCACTCCTGCAGCGAATCGAGCACGACTAACCCGGTATCCGCTCCCCCCGTTTCCTGAAAATACTCGCGGATGACGTCTTGATCGGAGATGGAAATGACCTTTTTTTGCTCGGCCAGCTCAAAACGTAAGGTCTGATGGGCGCGGCCGGCCATGACGCAATCGCCATAGCGATCGTTGGCAAACATGGGCGTGGGGACGCCGGGATGTTGCTCGTCAAAATCGTATTCCTTGGGCAGAGCGATCCGCGCCTTCACCAGCGCGGCAAACCTCAATGTGCGAGGATCGTGCCGGGCGGGCGCCTTGCCAAGCTTGAACACGGGATGCCGATGAATGCCTTTGCTGCGGGCCATACAAACCTCCGAAGGATCGAGGAAAAATCGATGCGTGTTTTATAAGTGTACAGATATACACTTATCGCAAGCAAGCGGCAAGCCAGATTTTAGGCCAGGGCCATGGTTGCGGCGGAAGAGCGAAGGCGCCATGATTCGACCAGCGCCCAGCCTGAAGAACAGGATAAGAAGACTAAACTTCTGTGGAAATCAGCGCGCTGAATGCCGCGCCACGCTCATCACCAATCCCAGCGCTCCCATATGCGCCACTAAATCTGACCCACCGTAACTGATCAATGGCAGCGCCAGCCCCGTGATCGGAAGCAAACCCACCATCATGCCCGTGTTGATCAGAACTTCGGCGCCAAATAACGCGGCGACTCCCACGGCGATGAGCCGTCCGAACGACTCTTCCGTGTGGCTGGCGACGCTCAAACACTTGGCCGCCAACACGCCGAATAACACGAGCAATAATCCAATCCCGATTAGCCCAAAACGCTCCCCGACTACACAGAACACAGAATCGGTTTGGGCTTCCGGCAATCGCGAGGAGGCCACAGCCTGTTTATCCGCTTCTGACCGGAAAATGCTTCCCCAAGTTCCGCCCAGTGCAAACATTCGCTTGGCTTGATCGAGATGAAAGCCATCGGCAGTGGCCTGTTCTCGCGGAGCGTTTTGTTCCCACAGGGCTGTGACGCGAGATCGCTGATCGTGGCTCATCTGGCTCCACAGCAACGGAAACAACAGCAGGCCGGCCACGGCCAGTCGCAATAAATCGCGCCGCCGAGCCCCGGCGGCAAACAGAACGGAAAATAAAATGGGGAGGAAGACCAACGCCGTGCCCAGATCAGGTTCTTTCAAAATCAAAAGCATCGGGAGCCCGGTCATTGCCAGCGGCCACAAAACGCTGCCGGCGAATCCGGCCGCGGCATCGTAATACATCAACCACTGAGCCAGCGAAAGGATGAACACCACTTTGGCCAATTCCGAAGGTTGAATTCCAAATCCGCCCACTCGAATCCAACGGTGGGCGCCGTTGACGGGCGGAAAGAAATAGACGGCCAATAGACCAATTAAAGTTGCGCCGTAAAAAATTGGGATGTAGCGCGCAAATCGGCGGTAATCAATCCAGCTCGTCAAAATCAGCGCGCCAAATCCCAAAATTGACCATACGATTTGCTGCCGGACCAGTCGATTCGAACCGTCGTTGATTTGTTCGCAGCGCGCAATCGTGGCGCAGCCCAAAATCAACAGGACCAGGGCTACGGCTGCGATAGGCCAAACCCGGCGACGAACAACGAGTAAGCCATCCATGGCATTTCCCGAAAAAGGTGGCAGTTAGATGATTGCGGGCAGGAGATCCCGAGCGTGGAATCGTGTTAAAAACGAACGCTTGGGTCAATTGTAACGGATCTTCCGCTAGCGCGATATTGGAACGTCATCGCGTGGGAACGATCAGTATTGTGTGCTTTTTAAGAAGACGCAAACCACGGAGTTACAACGCTTTATGGGAGGCCACGTAGCGGAATATACCAAAATTGGATTTCTGATTCTTGGTTGAAAAAACTGAAGAGTCTGGAAAGCTGGTCCACAACACTTAACCGGAAAAAATTGCCCAATCTACTTGATTTACGTGCTAGTGTTTGTATGTTTTGGGGGTGAGGTTGCAGAGCCCCAGGTGGTCAATTTCACGTATTTCAGGGAGAAAAACAGACATGATTCGCAGGAATTTATCCAAGTGGATGTTTGCCGCGGCCATCGCCGTCGCCGGTTTGGTCGTCGATGCGCGCAGTTCACTGGCGCATTTTCACGGTGGCTGGGGTTCAAGTTCATCTTCCTCCAGCGGCTGTTGGGGATGCAGCAGCTGTTCTTCCAGCGGTTGCTGGGGATGCAGTAGCTCCTCGTCTTCGTCCGGCGGCTGGGGTTGGCACCATGCCTACTATTCCAGCTGGGGATGCAGCTCGTGCAGTTCCAGCGGTTGCTGGGGCGGTTACTATTGGGGATGCAGCAGCTCTTCTTCCAGCGATAGCTGGGGATGCAGCAGTTCTTCCTCTTCCAGCAGCGGCACCGTGATTTACGACAATTCGCAGCCCGCACCCGATATGCAATCCAAGCCAGCGGCTCCGGCCGGCGGAGCGCCCACGCAAGCTCCCGGCAGCACCGCTCCGGCAGCACCGACTTCGATGAACAGCGACATGTATCGCTCCTTGGACGGCAGTCAAACCGCGCTGCTCAGCGTGAGCGTGCCTGCGGAAGCCAAGATTTTTGTCAACGGTGCGGAAACAACCAGCACCGGCAACGAACGGCAATTCGTTAGCCGTGGCTTGACCGCCGGCAACCGTTACGAATACGAAGTCCGTGCGGAAATGCTCCGCGATGGAAACACCGTGACCGAAACCAAGACGGTTACTTTGGGTCCCGGCCAGCAAGTCAACCTGACGTTCAATTTTGAAGACAATAAGGAAGCCCCGGTCGCCGCTGGCAGCAAAGCCAAAACCAAGCTGACCCTCCATGTGCCTGCCGATGCCAAGGTGTTTTTGGCCGGCCATGAAACCAGTGCGACGGGCGAAGTGCGTGAATTTACCACGTCGAAATTGGATTCCGGCGCCGAGTGGAAAAGCTACACCGTGCGCGTGGTGTCCAACATAAACGGCCGTGATGTTAGCAAGGATGAAACGATCACGCTCACCGGCGGGGAAGACCGCGATTTGACGTTCGATTTCAATTCGAACTCGGTCGCCACCACCGCCGCGGTCACTCGCTAAGTGGCTCGCTGAGCGCCATCATCCTCGAAGTTTGCAACTAGAGCCCACGCCTCCGCACGGCCTTCCGTGCGGGGGCGTTTTTCGTTTTGTTCATGGAGCTAATCCGCTTGATCGAACATCTAGCCGCTGAGCTTGCTCAGCGGCTGCGATCCAGACTGTTTTTGAACGTTCGGCACGGGCTGCGTCCGCACAATTGTTAAATCCTGCCATTTATTGACCACAGGCAGATTGATGGTCGATATTCACACTGATGGCAAACTCCACGCAAAACGCCCGAATTTCGGAACCGGAAGGCAAGCCAGTACCCAAGGCCTCGTTGGCGCTGCATTGGAAAGTGCTGATCAGCGTTGTTCTGCTGGTCCACATGACGGCCCTCATCGCGGCTCCCATGGCGGCGGGCCCTTGCAGCGAATTGGAACGCCAGGTTGCACGCTCGTTTTCCTGGTACACCACGCTGGCCTACATCGATCACGGTTATCGTTTCTTCTGTCCGGAGCCAAGTGCCGGTCATCTGGTGCGTTACACGCTCAGTTATCCGAACGGAACAACCAAGACGGATGTGTTTCCGAATTTGAAAGAACAGTGGCCGCGACTGCTGTATCACCGCTTTTTCATGCTCTCGGAAAAGCTCGCTCGGCTCATGTCCCCGGACATTCCCGCCGACGCGCCGGAAGAAGTTCGCCGGGATGCAGAAGTAGAACGCAAAGTGATGCAGCCCGCGCTTGACGCAATGGTCCGTTCTTATGGCATGCATCTATTGGAAACGACCGGTGCAAAGGCCGTCACGTTGGAATACGTGGAACATGAAATTCCGGAAGAGGAAGATATGCTGCGTGACCGGCCGCTGACCGACCCGGGCCTGTACAAAGTGCTGTGGACAAAAACCTACGAGGCCCCCAAGCTGTGAAACTAGTCGCCCATTATTTTCGTGATTTGTTTCGGGGCACCGTGGCGGGCTGGAACCGCTTTTGGTTTACACCCACCGATCCGGCCACGCTGGGAATCGTTCGCATGCTGACCGGGGCCATGCTGTTCTACACGCATTTGATTTGGTCGTTCGATCTGGCGGGGTTTTTCGGCCGTGACGGTTGGATTACACCCGAGGCCATGAACAAGTTGCCTTGGCATTCACCGTTGGAATGGAGTTGGTTTTATTGGATCGATTCGCCGATTCTGCTGTGGTGTGTTCACATTGCCTGTCTGTGCGTGTTCGCCTTGCTCACCATCGGCTTGTTCAGCCGGACGATGTCGGTTCTCGCGTTCATTGCCACCGTCTCCTACATCAACCGTGTTTCTTTGGCGCAGTTCGGCTTGGACGACACGAATGCCATGCTCGCCTTGTATTTGATGGTGGGGCCGTGCGGGGCCGCGTATTCGGTCGATGCCTGGCGGAAACGTCGTCGCCTCAACGGCCAACTTAGCGGCGCAGTAGGGGAGGGGAGCGTTGCAAATGCTGCAAGATCGGCTCAGCGATTCATCGAGCCCAGCATTGCCGCCAACATTGCCATCCGCTTGTTGCAATTCAATTTGTGCGTGGAATATTTTTTCGCCGGAATTGGCAAAGCCCAGGGCGAGCAATGGTGGAACGGAAACGCCGTGCTGATGGCGGTCGGCAACTTGGAGTATCAATCGTATGACTTGACGGGGCTCATTCATTACCGCTGGCTGGCATCACTCTTGGCCCACGGCACGATTTTTTTGGAAATGTCCTATTGCGTTCTGGTATGGCCCCGGCTTACTCGACCACTCGTTATCGCCGGCGCTGTGGCCATGCACTTGGGCATTGGCGCATTTTTGGGCATGTGGACCTTCGGGCTGGCGATGATAATTGCCAATGTAGCGTTTGTTTCACCGTGGGTGGTGCGGCGAGTGCTGGATCGGCAGCCATCCAGGGGCGGGCCGAATCAGGGAAACGTGGAGCAGCAATCTGGCGGCAAGCAGAGCAGGGGAACTGTGCGATCGCCTAACGGCGCGCAGCCAAGCTCGTTGACCTCGGCCCGGAAATAGTGCGCGCCCAAAGGAAGCCTGCACCGGTCTTTGCTTGGACCGCTTAGTTTAAAACCTGTTTCAAATCCTGGGACGGCGAGGCTCCTGCCGAGTCGAAACCTCAGTTTTGAAACAGCCTTTTAGGAATTTTCTTAGTCTTACCCTGAATGCAAATACTCCGAGACCCAAAAGCACAAAGCCCGAAGGCTCGGGGACTGACCCACCGCCAGAAGCCGGCGCTAGATCGTCCAACCCATTTACTAAAGTGTCCTGTGTCAGAGTATTGTTAATCAAGTCAAGCTGATAGATGTGGGAATCGCCAACCGAGTCGCTCGATGCGATAAAAATATTTCCCAGCCCGTCCGAGGTGATCCCGTCCGGCCCTGGAACAATTCCTGTGCCCGTTGCAATCTGAACATTGTTCAAGTTATTCGGATCGATCGAATACACCAAGTTCCCGAACAACGACGAGGCATAGAGCAAGCCAGAATACGAGTCGTAGGTCAGCCCATCTAGGCTGTTAAGGCCGGGGCTTGTGGCCAGAATAGCACCTGTAACCGGGTCGATTTGGGCCACTTCTTTGCCGGTGGCGCCGCCGTAACGGTAACCAATATTGGCGAACAGTTTATTGCCAACATAGGCCAGCCCCTCCGGATTACCCAGACCGGAGGCCAATGGCGTCACCACAGGGAAAGTAAGATTATTAATGCGCTCGATGGTCCCGCTGCCATAATCGCTGATGAGCATCGAATTTCCGCCTGGCTCAAGCACCATATCCGCGGCATTGGTTAAGCCGCTGGCCAATGTCGTGCTGGCCATGGTGATCGGGTCGTACTTCACGACTTGCCCGTTGCCGACAGTAACAGTCGAGTATATGACGTCCCCGCTGGAATCGAACATGACGCTATCCGGAGGAGCAGGCGTATTGAGGTAGGTCGTTACGCTGTTGGTAACCGTATCGACTTGGTCGATTTCGCTATACCCGCCATTTGCAGTGGCATAAAGCGTTTCCGCTTGAGCACGGCCAACGGCAAAACAAGATGCAAACACAACCATAATTCCGACAATTCCCCAGACGCGGGCCAATATTTGGCGGATTCGCTTCCTCGCCAACCCATTGTTAAGCGGTAATTGCTCAAATTTCAGAACTTCTCCCTGCAACGGATCGGCAAACACCCGGCCGCAGATGACGGAAAACAAAACCACGACCGACAGAGAGGATTGAGATAGAAGCGTTTTCATGACAATTGTCCTGGCAAAAAGGTGAAACAAGATGCGTTTGCCCGCCGTGGTACAAACGGCGGACAAACGCGGCAGAGCGAAAACAGAATTAACTTTGCAGCGTCGGCAAGCGAATATACGCCGTCGCTAGACCGGTATCGGTTGACTGGCCAAGTCCACCCGTGCGGTTAATCCGGCGGCGTCGCCAGAGCTTGGCGCCAATTCCGATGGTTCCCAATCCGAGCAATACGATCGTGCTGGGCTCCGGCACTGCGGTGACGGGCAGTCGGAAGATCAGGTATTCGCCATGATCCTGGCCGTCGGTGAACGCGTTGTCAGGATTGGTGTAAGGAGTCGGACCATTCCACCACATCCATTGAGAAGCGTTTCCCATTCCGCTGCCCACAGTAACGCCGTAGGGTCCGCCCCCACCGTTATCGATCGAGTACACCGCCGGAGCGACCCAGCCGTTGGAGGTGTTCGTGCTGGCGTTAGCTAATTGGATCTGGGTCGTAAGATCGGCCAAAGTGGGCGCTGCCGCTCCATTGGCGAGGGAAACTCCGGTGGCCGTGACTTGCCATTGTGGGTCACCGCTGCGCACAAATCCACCGAGTGTGAGGTTCTGAAAGCTGGCCAAGAACCCCTGTTTATCAAAAATATCGCTCCAAGCGGCGACGTAAATATAAGAGCTGTCGGGCGCCGAAAGCGAGTATGTCTCGGGAACAAAGATTTGACCGGCTGTGGTATTGAATGCTCCGCCGACATCGGTGGTGGCCGACGTCGGTGTGCCCACATACAACTCATATTGATTGTCGGCTGTGGCAATGACATTAAAATTCTGAGTCGCCATCGAGGAGTTTACTAAACCGAGAGTGCAGGCCCCCACAAGGACCCCGAGGATCAATGGATTGTAGATCTTCATATTCGTTCTCCACAAAAAAAGAAAAGAAGCTGGAAACAAACGGCTGTGGATCCTGGCCAATGCAAAGCAATGTTGCGAACTAGATAGCAGTTAGTAGGAGGTGAGTGGGAGGTTAAATCGGCGAATACAAAATCGAATTTGTCCAAACGGACATTACGAACCGCTCTCTCAAAAATTGAGAGAGCGGTCCGTGGAAGGCGTTTAGAAAATTGTCGGGTTCCATCAGGCGTTGCAAACCCGGCGGCGTCGCCAGAGCTTGGCGCCGATTCCAAGCGTTCCCAGCCCAAGCAGAACAATGGTGCTGGGTTCCGGCACAGTGTATAGTTGAAACGCTAAATCCTCGGATAAGGTTTCGATGCCTGGCTGCCCGTCAATGGGTACACTGCCGCTGGGGGTCCGCTGGTAATTCATCGGTAGCATTTGGGTTTCTGAATTGATGGCGAACGTACCAGCGGAATTCACGCCGTAATCGATATTGCCGGTGACGGCATCGTCTTGGAAGTGCCAGACAGGAATCATGGCGGTTGTCACCGTTCCTTCGACATGCTCGCCGGGCGTGGGCACCGCTGACGCAAGCGTGTCCTGAATTCCCCAATCGCGGTTGTGCCATCCCCACTGGAGTGACTGCTGGTTCAGACCTGCCAGGGCCACGATCTTCAACCAGTACACCGTGCCTGCCTGTTCTTGAAATGGCATCGCAAGTTCGGCGTTGTACTGATACAGCGGCTCGGAGGTGCCGTTGTTATTATTGATGAGTGTTTCGGTGAAGGTGCCGGAACCGGCCGAGATCGCGCCGGGGGTGACCACCTGCGTGAGGATTGGCTGATTGGGTTCGCTATACCCAGCGGCATTTTGCGCTGCCGGCAGATCGCTTTCGAACGAAATTAAGAACTGCTTAACACCACCGTTAGGCGCAGCATTGGAATTGTTCAAATAGGAACCCCACCAGGTAAGATGCACGACCGGCGAGCTGTAATTGTCGGAAAAATCGTCGGCCGCAAAAGTGCCATTAAAATCAGAGAGACTGGTATTAGGATAGGCAGTGCTTAACTCATCGTGGCCGGGATAGGGTGCGCCTCCCGCGCCGTAAGTGACACCGCCGACCGTGACGCCTAGTCCATTATTGAGCGGCAATTGCTGGAATTTGAGGACTTCACCCGGCAGCGGGTCGGCAAAGGCCCGCGTTGCGATTGCGGCAATCAATGCGAGCGTGGTCAACACGAGACAAGCACGGAGGAATTTCATAACACATCTCCTTGAAAAAAAGTGGAACTAGTGCGTTGATCCGCCTAATGGAACATCCGAAGTGGAGCGAACGCGAGAAGACTGAAGAGAATCGACATTTGCCAAGGGAGCCGTCACCGGCCCGGCGACTTGGCGCGAACCTTGCTGACCGCTGACAAAATCCAGCAAGGCTGAAAAATCAACCGAATGGTTTGAACCCTTGCACACATACAAATCTGCGCCGCAACGACAGGCCAAGCGCTCGTCTTCGTCGTTGTACGAATCGGAGACAATGAACACCCTGGCCGTGGGAATTCGGTCACGCAGCATTTCGAATAAATCAAAGCCCGACATGTCCGGCAGCAGCGCGTTTACCAAGTAAAGGTCTGCCGGCATGAAATGGGTTAACCGCAACACGGCCCTGGCGCTGGTGAGCAAATGCACCTGCCAGCCGTGCTGGACCGCCAGCAGCGAGAGCTCTTGGTAATCGTGAGGCCGGGCATCGGCGACGATGATCTGCGATTGAAGGCGTAAAGACAAAGTCACGTGTATCTCCTCATCCTTGAAATCTGCTAGGTTGCTTGATCGGGAACGGAATCAATTCGGCCGCCCCTAAAGCAGCCGGCGTGCCGCGGTGAATTGCCGCACAACCATCTCGCGCCGAAGATGAACACTGGCGGGCAGTTAAATTTTTCTTGTACACGGCCGTGACGCACTGGCTGGCGCACGGAGCGGTTCAGAGCGCCGGAGAAATTGGCGCTGTTCGTCACAGATTGCGGCGGCCTGCCCCATTTTTTAATGCGCCATTGCGCAGCAATTACGAATGCACAAGAGCGGGGGATCGCAGCAGTCGAAGCGCGGAATGATTCCGCTGGCAAAGAAACATGGCTGAGAAGAATGCCCGCTTAACGGGGCGGAGTGTTGCGCTGCTGACTAGGCCTGCCACGGCGCGATTGGGGAGCAAGCACGCCAAACCGCTTGATTTTCCGTGCCAGGCTGGCCCGGTCGATCTTCAGAAGTTTTGCAGCCTGACTCAGATTGTAGAACGTGCGTTGCAGGGTTGTTTGAATGTGCTGCCGCTGAATTTCGGCCAAGCTTGGCCAAGGCAGCGCTGCGGACGGCGGCTCGTCGTGGACTACCGGGACTGGCGATTGCTCCACGGCGGCGGAAATGTCGTTTGGAATGGCCTCCGGACCAATTTCCGCTCTAGGAGCAAATATCGCGGCCCGTTCCAACACGTTTTGCAATTCGCGGACATTCCCCGGCCAAGAATATGCCTGCAAGGCCACAAGTGCCGCCGCAGAAAGCTGTTTTTTTGGAAAACCATGGTCGATGGTCAAGCGATTCAGAAAATGCGTTGCCAACACGGCAATATCTTCCGGCCGCTCACGCAAGCTGATGGTTTCAAACGACACCACGTTCAAGCGGTAATACAAATCGAGCCGGAAACACCCTGCCTGAACTTCCGACAGCAAGTTGCGATTGGTGGCGGCGATAATGCGCACGTCAATGGGAAAAGGCTGATCGCTTCCCAAGGGGACGACGACGCGCTCCTGAATGGTGCGCAGCAATTTTGCTTGCAATTCGGGACTGAGCTCGCCGATTTCGTCCAGCAGAATGGTCCCGCCATCGGCGACCCGGAAACAGCCCAGTCGCGGATGCTCGGCCCCTGTAAAGGCCCCCTTTACGTGCCCAAACAGATGGCTGGCAAATAATTCACCCGCGAGCGAAGTACAATCGACCGGAATGAACGGACCGGTACGGCGCGAGCTATGCTCGTGAATGGCCCGCGCGATAAGTTCTTTGCCTGTTCCGCTTGGACCGGTTATCAAAACGTTCGACGAGAAAGCTGCAACTTGCAGGATTTTCTGTCTCAGTAAACGGGTCCAAGCCGCCTCGCCCACAAATTGGGGCACGCCCATTGCCGGCTCCTCTGCGTAGACAGAAAAGCCTCTTCCCTCAGCGAAGTGCTCCCCAGAGTCTAACACAAATCTAACGATTGGCCTATCAATTTTGGGGGTTTGATAAAGAATTAATGTTTGCGATTCGACGATGCCGCCACCATCCTTGATATTGCAACATGACCGCCTGCACAGTTCTGGCAATCTCCAGCAAGCATCGAGACATCCAAATGGCGTTCTGTTAAAAAAGCCAGGTGGCAACCCGAAGCCTCGAACAAGATTGACCCTAAGATGAAATGGTTTAATCATTTTTGGCAACAGGCGTTGGCCCGACGTGGGTCGGTCCTGCTGCATGTGACGCTGCACGTGATTGGGTTCGGCGCGATCGCCGCGGCGGTGTGTGCCGCTTCCCGATTTGTGGAACAACAGTTCAATACCTATTTGGGATTGGACGTTGCCCCGTATGAAATTGCCGGCGGCTTGCTGGGGCTATTGCTGGTGCTCCGCACGAACGCCGGATACGATCGCTGGTGGGAAGGCCGGAAACTGTGGGGCGGGATTGTCAATCAATCGCGAAATTTGGTGATTACGGCCCTGTCGTATGGTCCTGCCGACCCAGCGTGGCGGCAACAATTTGTGCGTTGGGCATCGGCCTTTTCTGCCGCGAGCCGAGCAAGCCTCCGTGGCCAGCGGAACGATCCGCAAATTGCGGCGCTGGTTGGACCTGAAGCGGCGGCTCAAATTGCGGCGGCCGACCACGCGCCAAGCTTTGTGGCCTTACAGCTGGGCGCGTTTTTGCAAGACGCCGCCGAGAAGCACGGCATGGACGGGTTTGCCTTTCTCCAGGCTGACCGAGAGCGAGCGCTCCTGATTGACCACCTGGGCGCCTGCGAGCGAATTTTGAAATCCCCTTTGCCGCTGGTTTACTCGATTGAAATTCGCCGCTTTGTGATGTTGTTTTTGGTGACGCTGCCGTTTGCGTTATTGCACAAGGTGGCGGACATTTGGCTGATTCCGATCATCACGATGCTGGTGGCATACCCTTTAACCGCTCTGGACCAAATGGGCATTGAATTGCAAAATCCGTTTGCCACGGACAATTTGAGCCACTTGCCGCTAGATGACATTACGGCGACGATCGAGCGGAACCTGGCAGGCATTTTGGCCGTGGCGTCGCAGACCACGGTGACAG
>DATJYL010000146.1 GCA_035499655.1 Pirellulales bacterium | reverse complement strand
CTGCTAAACCGCTAGCGGTTTAGCATGCCGCAGCGTGGGGTAAGCCGAGGGTAATGTTCACGCTTCCCTCGCCGCCGGCATCATTTGATCGAACAGGGCCAGGAGGCGTTTCATTTTAATCGGCGTGGCGACGGTGGCGCGCCAGTCGTTGGTGTGGGCCTGGGCGGCCATTTCTTGGTGTTTGGGGCCCAACAATAAAATGGCCGGGACCGATTTTGTGGTGGGCTGGTCGCCAAAATCGTTGAAGGCTTGGAGGGCCTCGTCGCCGAGATTTGAGGTGCTGAAAATGACACAATCGGCCGGTTGATGGTCGTCGGTGAACAAACTTGCCGGTCGCAAAGGATCGCTGGTTACCAGGACTCGGAACCCCTTTTGCTTGAAATGATTTCGCAGCGCTTCCTGAGCCTGGAAATTTGGCTCGACAATCATCAGCGTGCGCTGCTTGCCCGGCAAAGAGCCTGTTTCCGCCGCCTTGCCGTTGCCGTTAACCGATTCTCGGCTGGTGATTTTTTTCAAATCGCGGAGCATTTCGGCCGGTGTTTGGTAGCGCAAATCGGGATAAAACTGAGCCGATTTATTGACCACGGCTACCACGTCGCCCGGCAACTCCGGCATTAACGTGGCAATGGGGACCAAGGCGTCGAACCGGTTGCGGCTGAGCCGCGCCAAACGGTCCTGAGTTTCTTCCAGCGCCGGTTTGCCCGACAGCATGTTGTACAAAATGCAACCGAGAAAAAAGATGTCGCTGCGCATGTCGTCCTTGCGGACTCCCGTGCTGCGTTCCAAGGCCGCGTAATCGATGGTGCGGGGATTTTCCAATTTGGCCAATTCGGCGTCGCTGGAGTTGGGGTCGGCGCCCGCCAGGCCGAAATCAAGCAGCTTGGCTTGCCCCATGCTGGAAAGCAACACGTTGGACGTTTTCAAATCTTTGTGCGAAATGCCGCGCTGAAAGGCGTAATCGAGTCCGCGACAAATATCGATGGTGATGCGGATGGCCTTGGCGACATCGAACCGCGTGTGAACTTTGAGGTCTTCACGGAGATTGCGGCCTTCGATAAACTCCATCACGATGTAACACTTGGCGGAGTCGGAAACCGCTTCGTAAATGGGCACAATGTTGGGATGCCGCAGCGTGCAGCCCATTTCGCCTTCGCGCAGAAACTGCTCGCGCTTTTCTGGATCAACGAAATGGGTGTTCCGCAGCACCTTTACGGCGCGGACCTCGCCTGTGTCGCGGTGCACTGCGCGAAACACTCGGGCGAAAGTGCCGCGGCCGATCAAATACAACGATTTGTATTTGCCATAGAAGAAGCCGGTGCGGTCGCCGCGGAGCAGCTTTTCCAGTTGGTAATTGGTCAGCAGCCCGCGCCGCACCATGGCCTGCTTGGCTTGCTCCGGGTCGCAGTCAAGGCTGCCGGATTCCGCCAGAACCTGACGGAACTGCTGCTCGTCGATCAAATCACGATCGAACGCCGCTTGAGCAATTTGTTCGGCGGTCCACTCGGGCATGGCAAATCAGCTAGCCTTCAACAAGTCACCGGATTGTTTCTGTGGCCCGATGAACCATCGGCCCCATCCGTCATCAATTCCTCCAGGCAAAACGCGGGGGAAATGTTCGCGTCGTGCCCTGACGAACCATCACCTGGCGAACCAACCACGGAAATTGTGTAGCGACGTGTGAAGGCACAATCGCGCGTAAGCGATCGACAGGATTCTGCGATCATGCCACGATGCGTTGGGCACGGAACGAGCATGCTCACAGATGTCCTACTCTCATGATCGCGTGCCGAGCGGCCTTTCCGCGTGGCCATTCTTCAGCCGGCGGACAAGCATTCCTCTTCCCGGTTCACGACGTCACCGCAATCGTAGACCATGTGGTGATGCCACAGCGCCGGACAGAATCGTAGCGCAGGCGGCAAACGTCATACGGCCTTCGACCATTTTATCCTATCCTGGGTTGGCAGAGGCCGCAATCATGCGGCGCCGTTTCCAACAGGCTGTGTGCCAAGCGCAAATCGCTGGGCGGCTTGGAGTTTGAATCTGCGAAGGGGCTGGCCGCGAGGGCGAAATTCCACAAAATCAGGCCAAAAAATTCCGCAAAATCAGCGGAAAAAAGCCTCCTACTTTCCTTCCACTTGGCGACGGTATTCGTCCCGTTCCCGGCGGGTCGCTTCCAGATCGAACATCATGTATTTCATATCCAGCCGCAGTTGGCCCAGCGCATCTTGCACGAGCGTCAGAATGCGGCGGCGACGCTTTGTGCTTTCTACAACACGGTTTAGCGCTTGCTGCAGAGGGGCTCGAGAGTCTTCCGGCAATTTCAAAGCCTGGGAAACCAATTCCACAAGGTCGGCGGGCAGTTCGTCACTAGTACTTTTTGCGAGACGGGTCGACTGGCTCATGCGATTAGTCTCCTGGGTGGTTGCAACAGCCTTTAAGCAGACGGTGTGCCAGGTCGATGGCGGCGATTTCGTTTTCGCCATAAATCGCTGCTAAAAAACAAGTTACAAATTTTGCACGGCGATAGCAATTGGGCGGCCGCAGTTTACCAAACACCCCAGCCAATCTGGAAACAGTTCGTAAATCTTGATACAAGGCCATGTTACGCTGAGGAAGCTCCCGCCTTGGGTACGTTGTAATTTTGGTTCACCCTGTAATTGCGCATGGATGTGCAATGGCTGGCCGCAGAGAAAGTGCTTTCGATTGCCTGCTGAAGCCGCGATTTCTCGTGGGCTGCATGTTCCTTTTTGGCAATGTGCTGGCAGCGGCGCAGGGCAGACCGGCGCTGGCTGCAATCGGCGACGATTTTGAAAGTGGCGAAATCACTTGGCGACCGGGCGATGCCGATGTGCAATACCGGCTGGAAAGCCACGCACGCATCACTGCCGACCCGCACTCCGGACAGCGCTCCGAATTGCTCCAAATTTCCGCCGGCGCCGGCACGTATGTGTACTTCACGCACGAAATGGGGACGGCGCGAATTGTGGCCGAACTTTCCCCCAGCGTATGGGTCAAGGCCAATCGGCCGGGCATCCAGTTATTGGCCCGTGTCATATTGCCGCACACGACGGACCCGCGCAGCGGACAGCCCGCCTCGGCCCTGCTCAGCGGCAGCAGTTACAATTCCGTCGGCATGTGGCAGCAACTGGCCCTGAGCGATACGCCGCAGTTGCTCAACCGCGAGGTGCGCGCATTGCGGGCACAAATGGGGCCGCAAGTCGATGCCCGCGAAGCGTATGTCGATCAATTGTTGCTCAACGTGTACGGCGGACCGGGACAAACCATCGTCAACATCGACGACCTGGCAATCGCCGGCGTGGTGCCGTATGAGAGGAGCAATCAGCCCGCGACCATGGCGTCGGCAGGCAATCCGCGCAATCTCAGTCCGGCAATGCCGGAGATGAATTTTTCAAATGCGTCCGCCGGCGGCCCACCCATCACAGCGAACGGCAACGGCGGGCCTGCGTTCGCCCCGAGCGGAGGGACTACGCAGTTTGATCCGGCAGCTCCGGCCAACGTGCCCGTGGGCGACAATTCCTTCGCCCCGCGGCAAGTAGTCATTAACGGATCGCTCCTCCTGGTAGACGGCAAGCCGATGTTTCCGCGGATCATCCAATCGCAAGGCGAACCGTTGGAATGGTTGAAGCAGGAAGGTTTCAACGTCGTTCGCACGACGGGTCCCATTACCAATGAAATGTTAGCGGAAGCCCAGCGCACAGGCATGCTATTGATTGGACCGCCGCCGCTGGTCGATCAAAACGCCAATCTGCAAACTGGGCCAGGAGAAATTCAACTGGCCCCCATCACCCCCGCCTTTGCACCCGTGCTGGCGTGGCACTTGGGCAGCGGGTTGGCCGCCCGCGAGCTGCCCGGCGCCGCCGCGCTGGCCAGGCAATTACGTTTGGCTGATCGTCAACTACGGCGACCGCTGGTATGCAGTCCGGAAGAAGAATCGCTGGCCTACAGTCGCCAGGTGGATGTGCTTTCCGAATCGCGCCCGACGCTGGACACAAGTTTGGAACTGAAAGATTACGGCGCCTGGTTAAGTCAACGGCCGCGATTGGCTCGTCCGGGCGTGCCGTTGTGGGCGGTTGTGCAGACCGAGGCTGAGCCGGCCGTGGTCGATGAAGCGGCGGCATTTTTTGGCTCGGGCCAGCCCGCGTCGGCGCCGGTGCCGACGATCGACGTCGATTCATTACGGCTGACGGCGTACTTGGCATTTTGCTCCGGGATGCGCGGCCTCGAATTCGCTTCCCGCTCGCGGCTCGATTCGGGCGACAATTTCACTCGACTCCGCGCCGCTTCGCTGGCGCTGTTGAACTTGGAATTGGATTTGATTTCGCCCTGGGGCGCGGCGGGAAATTACGTTACCTCTGCCACCTCGAACGATCCAAACATCAGCTCCGTGGTCCTCAACGCCGACAAAGCCCGGCTGGTCGTGGCCATGCGCTTACCCAACTCGTCGCAGTACGTGCCAGCGCCCGATACGGGCGGAACCGGATTGCCAACCCCGGGCGGCACCGGATCGAGCAACTTCAACGGTAAAACATCAGATCGACAGGACGGTAACGCGGCACTTAAGGACGACAGCAAATTGCTGCGGCGTGATCCAACCGGTTCCGGCATGCAAGACACCGTGGGCGATCAAACGTACATGCCATCGGCGAATCGCAATCCGTTGTTTCCGGGAATCGCTAAGCCGACGCAAGGCACCGTGACAACGCTGGTCGTGCCTGGTGTGCCGGAAGATTACCGGGTTTATGAGATCACGCCCGCCGGGCTACGGCCACTTCGTTGCCAGCGGGTGAGCGGGGGCACGGCCATCGCCATCGAAGATTTTCTGCTCACGTCGCTGGTGCTGATCACCGCCGATCCGGCGGTGGAAAACGCCCTGCAGCGCCGCACGACGGAACTGGCGCCCCGGGCCGCTCAACTGCAGCGAACGCTGACGGCCGCCATGCTGGAACAAACCGCCGCCGTGGCCGGGCGTTTGGCGGGCCAAACGCAATTCCACTCGGCTTCTACGCCGCTGGCTACCGCCCAGGCGGGCTTGCAACAGGCCGATGCATTTCTGTCAGCAGGGCAATATGCGCAGGCGTATTTGACTGCCCGCAACGCCGCCTATCCGCTGGAACATTGGAAGCGGGAAACCTGGGAGCAGGCCATCAAGCCTCTGCCATCGCCCGTTTCCAGTCCGTTGGCGGTGAGCTTCAACACGCTGCCGGAGCAAATCAACTTTGCGGCTTCGACCACGCGTGGTCCACCTGGCGAAAACGTTTTGATTGGTGGTGATTTCGAGAATTTGCAAACCATGCTTCAGGCTGGTTGGCAACACTTCGAGCACGCCCCGCCCGATTTGCAAACTTCTGTCGAGCTTTCGCCCCTGGCCCCTTATGCCGACCGGCACAGCCTGCACCTGCAAGTGCAAAGCGTGAAGACGGAAAAACCCGCCGATTTAGCCGCCACCTTGGTCGAATCGCCGCCGCTGTGGGTGACCAGCGCGCCGGTTCGGGTGAATGCGGGCGACATCGTGTGCATTCGTGGTCAGGTGCGCGTGCCGCGAACGATTGTCGGCAGCGTGGACGGCCTGATGATTCTCGATTCGCTGGGCGGCGAAGCGCTGGCACAGCGGATCACGCAAACCGACGGCTGGCGCGAATTTGTGATGTACCGCGCCGCCGCGCACGCCGACAACCTGACCGTTACGTTCGCGCTGAGCGGCGTGGGGGAAGCGTGGATCGACGAACTTTCCATCCGTCCAATCCGCCGCGCCGACATGGCCGCGCCGGCAAGTTTCACTTCGCTGGGCTGGCCAAACCCGAATTTCGCACCGCGTAGATAAGGCGACTGGTCGCTGGTTCCGGCCGGATCGGTATGGTTCTATTTCTTCCCCGTCATGACTTGCAAAATACCGCGGCAAAAATCGGGCAGATCGTCCGGTTTGCGGCTGGACACGAAGTGGCGGTCGATGACCACGGATGCATCTTCCCATAAGGCGCCGGCGTTGGCTAAATCATCCTTAATGCCCAGCGAACCGGTCACTCGCACCCCCCGGTACACGCCGGCCGAAATGGGAATCCAGCCGCCGTGGCAAATGGCGGCCACCAATTTTCCCGCTGCGGCAAAATCGCGGACTAGCTGCAACACCTTGGGGTCGCGGCGCAGCTTGTCGGGCATAAACCCGCCGGGAATCACGAGCCCGTCAAAATTGGCGGCGCGCACTTCCGCTTCGGCAATCGCGGCATCGGACATACACGGGTAACCGTGTTTGCCAGTGTACCAATGCCGAGCTTTGGGCCCGGCGGTAAGCACGTCGGCGCCTGCTTCGATGAGTCGCAGTTTGGGATACCACAGCTCCAAATCTTCGTAAACATCGTCGACGAAAATCAGAAATCTTTTGCCGGCTAAGGGTCGATCGTGGGACATGGCTTCGAGGGGGGAATGGGGCTTGTGGGCGATGCTAAAAATGCTCTACCTTTGGACGCCGGTCGTTTGTGGCATCGGGGTCCGGTCGGGAAGCCGGTCTTGGATGGCCTGTACAGCCATGTCGCCTTCGCGGAGGGCTTCCATGGCGCGGACGCAGGCGTCGGCGGCGGGAATGGTGGTGACGCAGGGAATGCCAGCCTGCACGGCGGCGGCGCGGATGCGGCCCTCGTCGGTGCGGGCGCCTTTGCCGCGGGGCGTGTTCATAATCAACTTGACGGCGCCATTTTTCAAATGGTCGAGCAAATTCGGATGCCCTTCCTGCAGCTTTTTCACCGGCTCGACCGCAATGCCGGCTTCAGCAAACCTAGCGGCGGTGTTCGTCGTGGCCAGCAGCGTGTAACCCAGCGCGACCAGTCGGCGAGCGACATCGACCATGTGTTCCTTTTGCGCGGGCGAAGCCACGCTGATAAAAATGCTGCCATCACGCGGCAGAACCACGCCTGCCGCCAGTTGGCTTTTGGCGAAGGCGATGGGGAAATTTTCGCTGACGCCCATCACTTCGCCGGTGGAGCGCATTTCGGGACCGAGGACAATATCGACGCCGGCGAATTTGACGAACGGAAACACGCTTTCCTTCACGGAAACTTGGGCAGGGATGGGCTCGCTCGTGACACCCTGTTCCGCCAGCGAAATGCCGGCCATGACTTTGGCGGCGACACCGGCCACGGGCAGGCCGGTGGCTTTGGCGACAAACGGCACCGTACGGCTGGCGCGGGGATTCACTTCCAGCACGTACAATACCTGGCGGCCTTCTGCGCGCTTGATGGCGTACTGCACATTCATGAGTCCGACGACGCGCAAACTTTTGGCCAGCGCCGCGGTGGCCTCGCGAATTTCCTGCAAAATGGGGCCGGTTAAACTGTAAGGCGGCAAGGCGCAGGCGGAATCGCCGGAGTGGACGCCGGCTTCTTCGATGTGTTCCATAATGCCGGCGACGATGACCCGCTGGCCGTCGCCAATGGCGTCGACATCGACTTCAATGGCGTCTTCCAGGAAACGGTCGATTAGCACCGGCTGCCCTTGCGAAACGACAAAGGCCTCGGCCACAAAGCGTTCGAGCTGCGATTGATCGTAGCAAATTTCCATCGCCCGGCCGCCCAGCACGAAACTGGGGCGCACGAGATTCGGATAGCCGATGCGCGCCGCTTCCACCCGGGCTTGGTCCATCGTGCGGGCGATGCCATTGGCGGGTTGGCGAAGGCCGAGGCGCTGCAGAAGACGCTGGAATTTTTCGCGGTCTTCGGCATCTTCGATGGTGTCGACGCTGGTGCCGATAATGGGCACACCGGCGGTGGCGAGCGCGCGAGATAAATTCAGCGGCGTTTGACCGCCAAATTGCACAATGACGCCGTCGGGCTGGACGCGGTCGCAAATGTTCAGCACGTCTTCGGCCGTCAGCGGCTCGAAGAAGAGCAAATCGCTGGTGTCGTAATCGGTGCTGACGGTTTCCGGGTTGGAGTTGACCATCACGCTTTCGATGCCGAGTTCTCGCAAAGCAAAACTGGCGTGGCAGCAGCAGTAGTCGAACTCGATGCCCTGGCCAATGCGGTTGGGGCCGCCGCCGAGAATCATAATGCGTTTGCCGCCGGCGGGCTTGACGGGTACTTCGTCCTCGGATTCGTAGGTCGAGTAATAATACGGCGTATAGGCTTCGAACTCGGCGGCGCAGGTGTCGACCGATTTGAACGTGGCCACGATGCCGCGGCGCTTGCGGTCGGCGCGGACTTCCATTTCCGTGGTGTACAGCAGTGTGGCAAGCTGGCGATCGGAAAAGCCGAATTGCTTGGCGCGGCGGAACAGCGAGTCGCTAAGTTTGTCGAGCGAAGAGACAGCGCGGATTTCGTTTTCCAGTTCGATAATTTGCTGGAGCTGGTCGAGAAACCACGGGTCGATGTAAGTGAGATCGTGAATTTCCTCCACGCTCATGCCGTCTTTGAAGGCGTAGCGGACATACCAAATGCGGTCAGCATTGGGCACCGCCAGCTTGGCGCGAATTTCGTCGCGGCTGGGCGCGAGCGGCGTATCCCATAGGTCTTTGCTGTCGCAGCCGAAGCCGAAGCTGCCGACTTCCAGGCCACGCAGTGCTTTTTGAAACGATTCCTTGAACGTGCGGCCGATGGCCATAGTTTCGCCCACGCTTTTCATTTGCGTGGTTAGGCGGGCGTCAGCCTCGGGGAATTTTTCAAAGGCGAAGCGGGGAATTTTGGTGACCACATAATCGATGGTCGGCTCGAAACAGGCCATCGTTTCGCGCGTGATGTCGTTGGGCAGCTCGTGCAGGCGGTAGCCCACGGCCAGCTTGGCGGCAATTTTCGCGATGGGAAAACCCGTGGCTTTGCTCGCCAAAGCGCTAGAGCGGCTGACGCGCGGATTCATTTCGATGACGACCATGCGGCCGTTTTTCGGATGAATGGCAAATTGAATGTTGGAGCCGCCGGTTTCCACGCCAATTTCGCGAATCACCGCCATCGAGGCGTCGCGCATGCGCTGGTATTCCTTGTCGGTCAGCGTTTGAGCAGGGGCGACCGTGATGGAATCGCCCGTGTGCACGCCCATGGGGTCGAAATTTTCGATGGAGCAGATGATGACGACGTTATCGTCGGCGTCGCGCATGACTTCCATTTCGTATTCTTTCCAGCCGAGAATGCTTTCTTCGATGAGCACTTCATGAACCGGCGATAGATCGAGGCCGCGGCGGATGATGGTGTCGAACTCTTCGCGGTTGTAGGCAAAGCCACCGCCGGAGCCGCCGAGGGTAAAGCTAGGACGAATGACACACGGCAGGCCAATTTCCTTAACAGCCTCGCGGGCTTCGTCCACTGAGTGGACCGTTTGGCCGAGGCAAATATCGAGGCCGATTTTGAGCATGGCCTGCTTGAACAGCTCGCGATCTTCGGCTTTGGCGATGACGTGGGCATTGGCGCCGATCATTTCCACGCCGAATTTTTCCAGCACGCCATGCTTGACCAGATCCATTGCCAGGTTCAAACCGGTTTGGCCGCCGAGCGTCGGTAGCAGTGCATCAGGCCGTTCGTGCTCGATGACCTTGGCGACCATTTCCCAGGTGAGCGGCTCGATGTACGTGCGGTCGGCCGTGCTGGGATCGGTCATGATGGTGGCTGGATTGGAATTGACCAGCACCACTTCGTACCCTTCCTCACGCAGCGCTTTGCAGGCCTGCGTGCCGGAATAGTCGAACTCGCACGCCTGCCCAATGACGATGGGCCCGGAACCAATGAGCAGAATTTTATGAAGATCGTTTCGGCGGGGCACGGTGGTTTCCTATAGTTGATTAGACCGCAGATGTAGCAGCGGCTGTCTCCAGCCGCTGAGGACAGCGGCCATTACATTTTTGTTCAGGCGCGTAGCAGGGGCACAATACACGATCCTAGCTAGGTTGCTGCCGCAGTAGAATCTCACGAGTTTATCACGTCCGGCGGCACACCTTCAAGCGGCGGAAGAACGCACAGTCGGCAACGGCTTATTTCCGCCCTCAGCCAGAAAGAATCCTAGAATTCCGCCGGCCGCTGCACCGATAACGGGAGATGGCACGGTGATGACCAGCAGAAAATATCCAAGCATTTCCAGCGCGTGCCCAGCATTCATCCACATTTTGATCACAATCGGGATAAAAAACAGCGAGTAACCCACGACGCTGAAAAGTACTCCGTGTGACAAGCACCACCAAAATGACATGCTAATATGAGACGTATTTGCACGGAGCCGGCGACTATAGGAAATGAACGTCATCGCGAATGCAAAAGCAAAACCAAACACATAAATGCCAAAACCGCTTACTGCTTCGGGAGAACTGCCGCCAGAATGCTTCACCGCGATTCTCAATCCCAACAGTGGCGGCGCTAAAAACAAAGCGACGGTTAAAAGTCTCGCCAGCGAAAACCGCCGCGATGGGAACAATCCGGAAATTATTCCGAGCATTGGTTTCTCCTTATGAGGCGTTGCCGTAACGATATAAGTGTAGCCCCCGTATACATAATTTTGCAAGCGTATCACGATCTGCCGGCCTGCCTTCAAGCGGCCGTCGTGGTTGTGTTTCAGCTTCGCGGCCTTCGGGAATTTGTGGTATAATCATAGGCGGAGAAACCCTGATGAACGTGACCAAAGACGATCTGCGTGATTTCACTCGCTTTGTCGACGAAAAGTTGGAACACGGCAAAGTCGATTCGTTGGTTGACCTCGCAGGCCAATGGGAAGCCCAGCGCCGCGAGCAAGAGGAAACACTCGCAGACATTCGCCAGAGCCACGCGGATATCGATAACAACAAGGTTGCTCCGTTGACCGACTCATTCGCTGACGTGCGCCAGCAATTGGGCCTGGGATGAAGTACCAGGTATTCGTGACTTCAAGGGCGAAGTTGCAATTGGTCGACGCTGCTCGCTGGTGGGCGACGCATCGCAGTGCCGAGCAGGCTGCTCGCTGGCTAGATGGCTTTGAACAGTCGCTGGCGCAATTAAGCAACGATCCCGAGCGGCATCCCCTCGCTCGAGAAAACGATCTTTACGATTTGCCTTATACCGTGCGCCAGCTCCTGTATGGAATTGGCGCGCGGGCGACGCATCGGGCCGTATTTGAAATTCGCGAGGATACGGTTTACGTGATCGCAATTCGGCATTTGGCGCAAACTGATTTGCCTTCCGAGTTGCTGTAAAGGGCAATGTGTCGAAGCCAACGGCCTTCAAGCGGCAGTTGTATGCAGGTCATTGACCGCATTTTAGGGAACTCATTGCGCTCATCAATTTGGGGCTTACGGTTTCTAAATTGTTGGACTGTCTTAAAAATGGTGTAACTAGCGCCCAATGAGCCAATCAGGATGGCGAACGACACCCTGCTCCAGAAGCCAAATGGATTGTTGGCCCTCGTAACAATCGGTCCCCTCGCTTTCGTCCACGCGGAGCAGCCGGTTGAAATTGAGATTATCGCGTAAACAATCCACCCGGAACTCCAAAGAGCACAAAACGAAAATGCGGCGAGGGGACTATATCGCCATAGGTCATTGAGACCATTTTTCCTCTTTGGCAGATTAGGATTTGACAGGAGGTCGGCCATGGAGATAGATATCGTCGCCGACGTGGCGGAGTTCGATGTCGGCCAGTTGCAGTGCGGCGGCGATTTTTTCTAGGCCTGTGCCGGCAATGGGGGAGGGAGCGCCTGCGCCGCCGATGAGTTTGGGAGCGAGGAACACGTGCACCTCGTCAATCGCGCCGGCGTCGAACAGGGCGCCGAGCAATTTGCTGCCCCCTTCGACAAGGACGTTGGTCATGCGGCGGCGGCCGAGTTCGTCGAGCAGTGCGGGAATGGAGACGGATGGTTCTTCGGAGCGCTGGGCAAGCCCAGCGGCTAAATCGCTGCAGGCAACCACCTCACAACCGGCAGCGGTTAAACGGGCGATGTTTTCCTGCGGCGCATTTCCTCCCACGGCCACTAACACCGGCGCATCGCGGGCGGTTTGCACCAGTTGGCTTTCCGGCGACAGGGTAGCACGGCTGTCGGCAATAATGCGCGTGGCCACGCGCGGACCGGCTGGGCGGGCGATCAACAGCGGATCGTCCATTTTCGCCGTTCCGCTGCCGATGAGAATGCCATCGACACGGCCACGCAACTGCTGCACGATGGCGCGCGATGCTTCGCCGGAAATCCAGCGACTGTCGCCGGCGGCGGTGGCGATTTTCCCGTCCAGTGTCATGGCCCATTTGGCGATAATCCACGGCCGGCCGCTGGTGACCAATTTCAAATACGGCGCGTTCAGCCGCCGGGCTTCTGTTTCCATCAGGCCGACTTCGACTTCGATTCCCGCTGCTTGTAATTCAGCAATCCCGCGGCCACTGACCGATTCAAACGGATCGCGCTGGGCGCAAACCAGCCTAGCAATGCCAGCGGCGATCAGCGCTTGCGTACACGGCGGCGTTTTGCCGTGATGGCAGCACGGCTCCAACGTGACATAAGCGGTTGCGCCTTTCGCCCGTGGACCGGCAATGTTTAACGCAGCGACTTCCGCATGCGGGCCGCCGAATTTTTGATGCCAACCCTCGCCGACCACGGCGCCATCACGGACCAGCACGCAGCCGACCATCGGGTTGGGCTCCACGTGTCCCTGGCCACGGGCAGCCAATTCCAGCGCGCGGGCCATGAAGAACGGATCCGCTTCGAAATCAGAACTCGAAGTTCGATGATCGGAACTTACAGTCATATAACGTGCCGGCGCACTGGAATGGACGATTCAGGTGATCTTCGGTCTATAAATAAATTAGCCCCCGGTCAAGCGACCGGGGGCTAAACGACTGCGGGTAAATATTGAACTGAAGAGCGAATGCAGCGCTAATCCAGGAAGCCCAACAATTCCTGGGCCCGGCTAGGCTGCTGCAGCTTGCGCACGGCCTTGGCTTCGATTTGGCGAATGCGTTCCCGGGTGACCTTGAAAATGTGGCCGACTTCCTCCAACGTGTAACTGTAGCCGTCGCCCAAACCGTAGCGGAGCTTGATGATTTCGCGCTCGCGGTAGCTAAGCGTTTTAAGGACTTTGCTAATGCGGGTGCGCAACATTTCCTGGGCGGCGCCCACGGCGGGGTTTTCCGCGTCGCCATCGGGGAGCAAATCGCCGAAGTGGCTGTCTTCGCTGTTGCCGACCGGACGATCCAGGCTGATGGGGTAACGGCTCATGGCCAGGACGCGACGAGTTTCGTCAATGGCCGTGCCGGCTTCGCGGGCGGTTTCCTCAATCGTCGGTTCGCGGCCCAGCCGCTGCAACAGTTCCCGCGAGACATTCCGCACGCGCGACATGGTTTCCACCATGTGGACGGGAATACGGATGGTGCGGCTTTGATCGGCGACAGCCCGCGTAATGGCCTGGCGAATCCACCAGGTGGCGTAGGTGCAGAATTTGAATCCGCGTCGATATTCGAACTTATCGACCGCGCGCATCAACCCGGCGTTGCCTTCCTGGATTAAATCCAAAAAGCTGAGGCCACGGTTGCGGTATTTCTTGGCGATGCTGACCACCAACCGCAGGTTGCCTTCGGACAGTCCGCGCTTGGCGTGTTGGTACTGAGTGTAAATGGTTTTGATTTTCGCGACTCGATTGCGCATGCTGGAGGGCGTTTCCTGGGTGCAGCGCAAAATTTGGCGAAATTCCTTAATCCATTGGGCCCGCTCGGCCGGTGGCAGTTTGGCGCGCTTGTGCTGCTCGACCAGCCCCTTCAGTTCCGCAGCCCGGCAAGTGAAATCTTCCAGGGTGCGAATCATGGTTTCGATGCGCTGAGTTCGCAGGCCGAGTTCTTCCACCAGCTTGACCGCGCGTTTGCGGCGGCGGTTCAAGCGGCGCCATGCTTCACGGCGCGAACTCATTTTAGCCGATTTACTGAAGGCACAGCGGAAGTCAACCTTGTTGCGCCGCAGCAGTTCGTTCACCGTGTTTAGATTATGGGGCAGGCGGCCGAGAATTTGATCTTTCTCCAGCCGATCGGTCACGCTGACTTGCACGGTCCGATCGAACGGCAACTCGCCGACGTGAACACGATTTAAAATCCGCATGGCGTACTGGATGACAAAATCGCATTCCAGGAGCTTGCGGCGGAACTTAGCGCGGGTGATTTCGATGCGTTTGGCCAGCGCAATTTCCTCATGGCGCGTGAGGAGCGGAATTTCGCCCATCTGCGTGAGATACATTCGCACTGGGTCGTCCGACCAGCTTTCGGCTTCGGCATCGACCGAAAGCAGTTCGTCGGCCTTGAGCTCGCCGTCCAAATCGCCGACGGGGGCTTCGGCCACTAATAGATCGTCGTCAACTTCCACCGCATCCGAATCATCAACCACCTTGTCGACCAACTCCACGGCTTCATCGGGGCCGGAAGTTGAATCGTCTTCCAGGTCATCCAACAACGTGTTGTACAAGAGAGCACTCCTCAGCTAAACCACGAAGATTAGGGTGAGCCAGAACGGGAACCGAACAGTACGCTCCGTCGATTAGAGATCAAAACAAGCCACCATCCGGCACGAGTCAAAATGTGAGCGCGTCAATCCCAAGCTAACAATTATTTGCTAAACATTAAAGAAATTCCACCATATTCTACCACGATGTCTTGCCCGCGATTTGAATCGCCAGCATTTGGTAAGAAATGATGGTGGCTTCACGGATACACAGTTATCTATATTACCCAATCATCTTATATTAACATCTTTGATGCGTGCCTTGGTAGCCCCCTAAATCAGAACACCCAAGTGTCATGCTGCATACGATTCATGCTAGCTGAGGGCCAATCATTGTGCTGTAAAGTGACCGCAAGAGTGAATCCCTGGGCGACTATATCCTGACAGTCCTGACAGAGTCCCGATTAATCAAGAAGCGAGCTTTCAGCCGGTTCAGCACATCAATTTAATTCGGAGCAACTCGGCGGTCCAGAGCGCAAAGATTTTTCCTCATAAAAATCGCGGATGGAGTCGTCTCTTGCTTGGATTGCCGGGTGCTCAACCAAGTTTCGTATTGAACAGTTTGCCCGCGAAGTGCAGTCTGTAGGCGCCGCGAATTTGCGCCACTTTCGTGGTGAAATGGCTTCGATTAAGCTGGACGTGGGCCTGCTCATGGGTTTTTGAACCTTAATTCAGGCGTCCAAATTTCCGCGGCTTGGATATTCGCTGGTGCTTCACAACTTTTGGGGGCGCCGGGGCCGCTGACCGCGGCTGAGGACGTAGCGTTTCGCCGATGAAGTACCTTCTTCCGTGTCCGCATTGCGGTTCCAAAATACCCGTAGCTGCGGGGCAAGCCGGGCAGCGGCTACGATGCACCTGTGGACACGATATCGAGGCGCCTTCCATCCGCGGTCTTCGCGAGTTGGAATCGGTCACGGAAGAAGAGGAAATTCGGACGCCGGCATGGAGTGCGCGACAGGGTGTGGCGTTTTTGGGTGTGGCGATCACCATCATCGCGATCGTCGCCGCCGGAGCGATTGTCCTGCTGCGGCCCAATACGACAGACCGGCAACTCTTGGAGATTCCCATCAACCAAGATGCCATCCGGCGCGAAGTTCAGGAACTTTCGCCGGGGGAGGCCTATCTGCGGCTGGCGCCAGTGGTTTCATCAATCCCGGGTTACACCGAGGCGCTGGCACAAGGCGCCGTGCCGCCACATCTTATGCCCGACATCAAGCTGTTGGCGACTTTTGAAGGAACCGGACCGCAACCGCTGACGCCGAAATCGACGGCCGACCTAGCCAAGTTGGCCGGCGAAAAAAACACCGAACTTGCCGGGCGCATTTTTCGGCGGCGATCGTTGAACGATGAGTTGTGGTTGGTCGGCGTGGCGGCAATCATCGGCATATTGCTCGCGAGTTCCTCCCGGATTTTGCCGGCGGCGAAACCGCGTCGAGCGGTTGCCGCTCAGCGCAGATAAGTGGGTTTGTCAATGGTCGTGCCGGGCGGAATTTTCGCGCGCAGTTCCGCGGCATCGAGCGCAAACAGCGGGCCAATTTCCACGGGCACATCGGGGGCCACGTTCGCGCCGGCAGCGGTCAACCATTGGCGGTGCAAGGCAATTAGAGCGGCACGGCAGGTGTCGGGAGATTCGCTCCGCTCACCGGGCGGATTTTTTACCGGGGCGAACCAATGGGCTGCTGCCCCTTCCACGGCAATGGATTGCCCAGCCAGCGGCAACAGATCGAAAATGAAGCGTTCAAATTTGATGGCATTGGGCTGGGTCGGTTCGACACGATTTCCTTGCTCGTCGACGAACGCCACTTTCTTGCGTGCCACGTGAAAGGGCAATGCTTGACTGTCGCGGCTGGCGCGGCTCAAAAAAGCCGCATCAAACACATGAATCGCAATGCTGCCGGCCCAAAACCGCAGCGTGCCGTCGGGGTTTCTCTGGCTGGCAACGGGATCGGGAAAATCGCTGTATTCGATAATGCGGGTTTGCCCGTCGATGCGGACGAGGTTCCCCAGCCGATCCGAGGGTTCGTGCTTGGCGATCGCCAGGGTTGTCATTTCCGATTTGCAAAGGATGTGATAGCCGAGTAATGCCGGATCGCACATTTCCACCAGCGGATTGTCAACCTGGAAGTAAAACAACTGCGCGAGGCCGCGGCGCTCGATGTCCGCCAAACCAGCGGTTCGATCTAGCGCGGCCAGCATGCCGCCGTGGCCGTCGGGGTTCAAAGCGACATGGCCCTTGGCGGACAATAGAATTCGCCCTGTAGCTGCATCGACGGCTGGCATGACACCCTGGCAAAACAAGCGGACCTCGCTGGCCGGCAGTCCGAAATAATTCTTGGCTTTGAGATAATCTTCCGTTTCCACATGCGTGGCATCGCTGGTCATGACATACAACGGAATCGTGGCGCCAAAGCGGCGGCTGACTGCCAGCAGTTTCTCGAACAGGATTTGAAACAGCGAGGCGTTGGAAACAGGACCGATTGAATACATTCCCTTGGGATGGTCGAATCCCAAGCGCGTTCCCTGGCCGCCGGCCACCAAAATCGCGCCGACTTTGCCCCGCCGCAGCGCGTTTTCGCCGACCTTGCGGGCTTCGGCCACCGAGAACTTGTTACTCGGGTCGTTCAAGCGAATGGCTTGCGGCGGATCGGCACGTGCTGCCAGTTCTGTCCAATCGCTCCGGTCGGCGGCATGGCGGAACAATTCCGCGATGGCGGCAATATCGACGGCGCGAAGTTGCGCCGCCAATCGTTGTTGATGTCCGGGGCTCAACTCCTGCCAGAAGTGCAATAAATGCTGTTGTCCATGCGACGCCAGCCGCCGCGACAGCTCTTCAAACGCGCTCGGATCTTCAAATGCCTGCGTGCTCATCGTGAGGCGATCTTTCTGGTGTCCCTAGCACTCCGCCCGTCCTCTCGACGTTGTTGGGGCTACAGCCAGCCGCGCACCCAAGCATAAGCCAAAAAACAGAGGATCGGAAAGAGCACGAACACCACGGCATAGGTATAAATCGTGGTCCAAACGTGCCTCGGCCAGCGTGCCATGGATGAAAGCTCAGGGGCAGAGTTGTGGAATCTGGATGGTGGAGTGCGAGAAGCAAAACGCCTGCTACGATGCATCGCGGGCGATAAATTCCAGCCTGACACTGCACGGCGCGGTGGCCGGCGTGTCGAGCTTCACTTCCCATCTTACTCCCCAGGGAAGCACCAGCGTAGGGTGGATTTCGCACAACGGGCCGGCCTGCAATTCCGCTTCCACACTGGGAACGTGTTGAAACGCCGGACAGAAAGCCACATGTACCAGGGCGGTCCGCTGGCCGGCGACAAAGTTCGTTAGCAGCCAGCCATCGACGCTAAGTTTGCCGGCGGCAGAACGATGATAGACCAATTTCTGAGTGGCGTCGGCGGCATCCGGCGGCGGCGGGAAGCTTGAAATGTCATCGAGCAACTCCGCCGAGCCAAACGATAGTTGCCCCGCCGCCGAATTCGCCCCGCCGTACGACAACCGGGCGTGGCCAAACGGCCGGGTTCTGCGCCAGCGCAGTAAGCCAAGTTCCGCGCCGCCGACCGTGATCCACAAGAGGGTCACGCCGGGCCAGTCGCTGTCCGACAACGTGACCGCCGCGGCAAAAAGGGGCAATGCCAAAATCGCCAACAATTCCGGCGCTGTCGCCGACAACGGCGCAAGCCGGACTCGGTCATCCGCTAAAGGCAGCCCATGCACCGCAACGGCAACCGCGGTCGCCGCGATCCCCACACCAATCAGCAACAAAGCTGGCAATGGGGCAGTCAATGCGCCGACACACCGCCGCGACATTAAAAACACCGCCGCCAGCGCCAAACAAACAGACAGCACCCAGGCGGCAAGATTCCAAACGCGGCCCAACAGAATTGGCGTTCGCAAAATCGACTGGGGACACGACATCCCAACGGGCGCATCCATGCTGACTTCTTTCGTCGACGTAGAAATGTGGTTGGAAAAATCAATCCATTCCCAGCAGCGGCGTGGTTCCTTTTGCACGATTGGCTTTGCGCCACCGCTTACATTACGCCACCGCTTACATTACGCCACTGCCGCGGCGCCGATGCCGGCTGCTTCGGCCAACTCGGCGGCGCGGTGAATGCTTTCCCAAGTGAATTCCTTTTCCTTCCGGCCAAAGTGGCCGCCGGCCGCGGTTTTACGATAAATCGGCCGCCGCAAATCGAGATATTGGATAATACCGGCGGGCGAAAGCGGAAATAAATCGCGCACCAATTCGCAAATGCGTTCGTCGTCCAACCGACCCGTGCCTTCGGTATCCACATGCACGCTGACAGGCTGCGAGACGCCAATAGCGTAAGCCAATTGCACTTCGCAACGATCGGCCAGCCCGGCCGCCACGATGTTTTTGGCCACGTGCCGGGCCATGTAAGCGGCACTGCGATCAACTTTGGTCGGGTCTTTGCCGCTGAAGGCGCCGCCGCCGTGACGTCCCCAGCCGCCGTAACTGTCGACGATGATTTTGCGGCCGGTGAGCCCTGTATCGCCATGCGGACCGCCCACCACGAAACGGCCCGTCGGATTAACGTGATGCGTGATTTTATTCGACGCCAGATCGCGCGGCAGGCACGGCTCGATGATGTGCTTGATGACAAAGTCGCGGATTTCCTTTTGCTGCACTTGTTCGTCGTGCTGGGTACTGACCACGACGGTATCAATTCGCACCGGCTTGCTGTTTTCGTACTCCACGGTCACCTGGCTTTTGCTGTCGGGACGCAGCCACTTTACCACGCCGCGCTTGCGGGCATCGGTCAGAGCGTTGGTAATGCGGTGGGCCAAGGCAATGGGCAGCGGCATCAGCTCGGGGGTGTCGTTGATGGCGTAGCCGAACATCAGCCCTTGGTCGCCGGCGCCGATTTCCTTTCCCTTCGATTGATCTTCGTTCACGCCCATCGCAATGTCGGGGCTTTGGCTGTGGAGCGCCACCAACACGGAGCAGGTATCCCAGCCGATGCCCCATTTGGCGTCGAGATAGCCCACATCGTGCATGACATCGCGGGCCACTTGCTGAAAATCGACCACGGCCTTGCTGGTGATTTCGCCCGCCAGCATGCACAGACCGGTGGTGACCAGCGTTTCGCAAGCGACGCGGCTCAGGGGGTCGTGGGCCAACAGAGCGTCGAGCACGCCGTCGGAAATTTGGTCGGCCAATTTGTCGGGATGGCCCATGCTCACGGATTCGCTGGTGAATAAATGTCTGCCGGATGCCACGAAAAGTACCTCGCTGAAAGATGTTGCTGGAACACGCACCTGCGGCGTGCCGTTGCCGCGAGCCAAGCCGATGTTGTCTCCCGGCGATCGACGGTTTGCTGCGGCGCACACGGCGCCATTTCCTCGTAACACTGCATTATAGAACGGCCTTGATGAAGCCCGCAACAGGTCCATCGCTCCGGTAGTGTCTTAAGAGTGTGTGGGTGATTTTCAATGTTGTTTTTTCTGCCAGTTTTGGCATTACGCGATTTATTCGCTAAAATGCCTTCCGTTCCAAGCTCGCGGCTGATCCCCGCACAGGCTGGCCTTTGGGCGTTGAGCATACCCAATGTCCATTGGTCGGTCAGCTTGGCGGATTGGTATGCAAAAATGGTTGATTATTTTGCTTTTCACGCGACAGCAGAAGAATGCGCCGATGCTGGAATCTATAAACGAGAACGCGCAGATTCTCTAACAGACGAGGAGGTCGGCTCATTTGAGCAGCAATCTGGCGGATTGTTGAATGCGATTCTGAAGCTCGATCTGCTTGAAGAACACGCACGGAACGCAGTACGTTGTCATTTAAGCCTAGCAAAGTCGGCGAAAAACGCCATATATTTGGATTTAGGCGAAGGGCCTAAGCCATTTAGAATTCACGCTGATATTCCAGATAATGTTCGTGACCTGATTGAATTCTTAGCTGCCGCCTTTGCTGTCAGAAACCTGGTAGCGGCATCTGCCGATCACCAGCACCTTGCCGTAATGGCAGTGACCCTCGGACAGATTATGGAGCGCATCAGAGTGCGACCATTTGATGGATTGGTGAAAAAGGCTAAGAAGTTACAACAGCGCGCCGTTGCGGCCGGTAAAACGCGAGTTCTGCTGACAGATAAGCAACAACGCGATGCCATTCACGATATTCAGAAGTTAATTAAACGCATGCCGCTTCAGTCAGCCTGCAAAGAACTTCAACCAAAATATGGTGTTAGCTTCAAAACTCTCATGCGTTACTTCAAACGCGAAAGACAACCGTAAGATTGTCTCTGGCCCAACCGCGTGACTGTCCCACCCCGCCGGCAGCAGAATGGCGATGCCGGCAGGGTGGCAGAGCGGTCAATGCAGCCGCCTTATAAGCGGCAGTCCGGGGCATGACCTCAATCGTGTACCCCGGCGTGGGTTCGATCCCCACCCCTGCCGTTTTTTCGTCTTGCAGCGCGTAGCAGCGTCTCCCTCGCCCAAACGGACGTTTTGCCACCGCCCGCTTTGTCAAGTTCTGATCGCTCGGCTTCGGTCAAGCAGACCTTCAATATGTTGGTCTGTAACTGATCTTGTTTCTTTGGTGGCCTTCCAATCATGCGACTTATTATGGCCAAAATAATTTGCAAGTCAACCCCACAAATCCATTGACACCGATACTTTCTATGGCCATAATAAGTGACATAATTAAACCCCGGTCAGACGCGAATCCGGCCGGGGCAAGAACAATCCGGCGACTAGCGCCGAATGGTCCCTAGACAAGTCCATTCTACCACGCAAAGTCGCCCTAACAACGGGAAACTTTGCAATGATACAAATTACTTGCCAGCACGAACAAACACAAAAGTTCGGCAAAGATCGACACGGCAACCAGCGGCACCGCTGCATTCTCTGCGGAAAAACCTGGACCGACCTACAGCCGAAACTTTTGGGTGATATGCGAGTTTCGGTTGACGACGCCAAAATGGTTTGCCGTCTCTTGGTGGAAGGGATGTCAATTCGCGCCGCAGAGCGCACCACCGGGATGAACCGCAATACGATTTGCAAATTGATCGTTCACTTCGGCACTGCCTGCCAGCGGTTTCTTGACCAACAAATGCGCGGCCTAACACTGGGCCACTTGCAATTCGATGAACAGTGGACCTACGTTGCCAAGAAGCAATCGCGGCTCACCATGACGGAGCGGGAAGAATGCCACGATCAAGGTGACATTTATCTCTGGACTTGCATCGACAAAACCACCAAATTGATGCCGAGTTTTTTGATCGGCAAGCGTAGTGCCGACAATGCCCGGCGGTTTATGATGGACGTTGCTGGCCGGTTAGTTTTCCCCGCGCCCCACGCTTCCGATGCCCATGCGTTTAAGCTGGGCCAGTATCCTATCGTTTGCCAGCTATCGACCGATGGATTCGCTGCCTACCCCGAAGCCGTTGATCTAGCCTTTGGCCCTTACGTGAAGTACGGCACGATAATCAAGGAATATAAAAACGCCAACATGATCTACACGCCGTCCGAAATGGTTGGAACCAAGCGGACGGGCATTCGCAATATAGACAACCGCAATGCCCGCTCAATAACCACTTCGCATGTTGAGCGGCTCAATGGCACCCAGCGCACGTTTATGAAGCGGCTCAATCGGCTAACGCTGTGCTTCTCCAAGAAACTGGAAAACCTAGAGGCCGCTTTCGCAATGTTCGCGGCTTACTACAATTACTGCTGGCGGACTCGGAAACCGGGCAAGAGCGGTCAGAAGCGCCCCACGGCTGCGATGATGGCCGGAATCACCGACCATATTTGGAGTTTTGACGAGTTATTTGAGGCCGTCTTAAAATCACCCACACACTCTTAAGACACTACCATCGCTCCGGGTAGTGGGTCAGTTTGATCGATTACGGATGTAGCGACCCCGGCGCGCCGGGGTCCCCAGCCGTTTTTCAGCGAATGGTGCTTCAGCGGCTGAGGATCCCGGCGCGCCGGGACCTCTACATTTCAAACTGACTCATGACCATCGCTCCAAGCGTCTCCGGCCAGAAAAATAACAAGTTATGATGGATTTTCGTCTTATCATGGGATGCGGGGTTGCCAACGGCGTCTTTTCTATAGAAACCATTTTGCGGCACCGCAAACCTGATGAATGCTCCTGGTCCGGAACTCTTGGGCCGGTTGTTGGACGAGCATGCGGCTGCGCTGACGCTATTGGCCCGACAATGGTGCTCCACCCCCGACGACATTGTTCAAGAGGCGTTTTTGCAATTGTCGCGGCAGAAAGATTGCCCGCGAGATGCGGCGGCGTGGCTGTACCGTGTGGTGCGCAACGGAGCAATTTCGGCCGCTCGGGCCGAATCGCGTCGCCAGCGGCACGAAACCGCGGCGGCTGCGCAAACGCACCGTTGGTTTGCCGAGACGCCCGGCGAAATGGCCATCGACGCCCAAGCGGCGGCAGCGGCGCTAGCGCAAGTATCATTGGAGGAACGCGAAGTGATTGTCGCTCACCTGTGGGGCGGATTAACGTTTGTTCAAATCGCCGAACTCATGAACAGCACGTCCAGCACCGTGCATCGGCGTTATCAAGCTGGCTTATGGACTTTGCGAAACCTATTAGGTGAACCATGCCTACCGACGAAACTCCCGGCGAAGAACATGCCGAAGGATTGAACAGCCTTGAAATTGCTTTGCGGCAGTTGACACCGCAGGGGGGTCAAATTGACCGCGATCGATTGATGTATTTGGCAGGCCAAGCCAGCGCGATGAATTTCGATTCGCAAATCAGCCCGGCTCGAAATGCCCCCCGTGTGCGACACTCTCAGAATTCATGGCGGTTAGCAACCGCGGCGCTGGCGCTGGTTTCGATTGCCCTGGGCGGATTGCTGCTGCGTTCCACACCACGCGAAAATGATGTGATACAGGTGGAACCGCCTCGGGTTGCAGGCGAAGGTGCCGTGGCGTTATATCCGCCGGCCGATTTGCCGATGCTTCCATCGGCCGTGGGCCATGGCGCCGAATATTTCCAGCTCCGCAATTTGGTGTTAACCCGCGGCATTGATGGTTTGCGGGAATCGTCGGTTGCTGGACGGCCTGCTACTTCAAAGTCGACGTTGCTCATGTTGCCGGCGCTGCGTCAGGAACTGCTTGGTCCTGAATCCTGAAAATAAATTTCGTAACGCACAAAATGTCTCACAATCGCAAAGAGAAACTGTCATGATCGCTTCAAAAAACTTTGCCATCCGCAGTTTTGTTTTGGCGCTGGCGCTGGTCTATGTCGGGCAAACTGTGGCCGATGACCAAAAACCACCGCAGTCATCCGCTGCACCGGCCGATCAGCGGGAAACGGTGCATCTGCTTTTGCATCCAGCCGATCTGCCCTATGCCGCGCTCAAATACCAGTTATTGCCCAAGGGCATTGAAAAAACTCCCGGCAATGCCGCACCGCATTATTTTCGTGCGGCATTGATGATGGCGAGCGATAAGGCAATTCAAGATGCTGACGCGCAATCGTCTCCGGGCGCCTCTTCACAGCTCGATGAATGGCTCAATCTGCCGGTGGATGAACTGAGCAAAAACGAAGCAGCGCAGAAGTTTTTTAATGAGCGCCCAACCGGTTTTTGGGATTTAATCAATTTGGCCGCACACCGCGAGCAGTGTGACTGGGATTTGCCCATTCGTGAATTTAATATGTCGACACTGATTCCAGAACTCATCAAGCTGCGCGATATGGCCCGCTTGTTAGCCTTCAAGGCCCGGGTCGAAATTTCGCGCGGCCAGTTCGACAATGCCCTAGAAACGCTGAAAACCGGCTTTGCCGTGGCGCGGCATGCCGCCGCCGCACCCACGCTAGTCAATGCCATGGTCGGCGCAAAAATTACCGATTTGATGCTCGAGCAAGTCAGAATTTTGATCCAGCAGCCAAAGAGCCCAAATCTCTACTGGGCACTGACTACCTTGCCCAACCCCATTGTCGATTTGAGCACCGGCGTGGAGTTTGAAGGCGGCTTTGTGTACCTGTTTCTCCCAGAACTGCGCGGTATTCGCACGGCCGTACACACCGAAGCGGAATGGGATAAAATGTTATTCCAAGTGGCTGACAAGCTGATCAAAGTGCTGCCGGGCATCGGCAATCAGAAACAGGATTTGAGCTGGTACGGCATCGGCGCCTTGTTTGCGGTCACGGCCTATCCCAAGGCCAAACAGCAATTGCAGGAAGCGGGATACTCGCCGTCGCAAATAAAAGAAATGCCGGTCTCGCAAGCGATTTTAACCGCGGAAGTCGAAATGTTCGACCGGCTCAACAATGACACGTTCAAGTGGTTTTACGTCGATTCCGCCAGCGCGCTGAAGGGGATGGCTGAAGCGGATCGCGATTTACAGGAATTCGGAAAATCGAAGCGGGAGATTATTCCGTTGGCATCGATTCTGTTGCCATCGTTAAGAAAGGTTAAATCGGTGGAGGTGGAAACCGATCGCTACGTCGCCGCGCTGCGATGCGTGGAAGCCATTCGCTTGTACGCCGCCAGACATCACGCTCAGCTTCCGCGGCAATTGTCTGACATCAACGAAGTACCCATTCCGAACGATCCCGTGACCGGGCAACCGTTTTCTTATCAATCGATCGAGAGCCGGGCTCTGATTACTTCTCCCGCTCTACCGGGAGAAACTGCCATCCAAGAAATACGCTGGGAAATTCAACTGGCCCTTGGCAAGCCCTGAATCGCCGTAGAGCGTAGTAGAAATAGACCGGCCGCGCCGAAAATCGCCGGGGGTTGGCTTGGAATCCTAACCCAATTGGACGCAGGGGGTACCCCTTGGTAAAACAGGGTCTGGGGCGTTAAGATGTAGAACTTCGCCAAGTGCGGATGATTCTCGGCCACGGCCGCATCAATGCGGTTATGCAAGCAGGGAATCTAATTGCCCAACCCGGCTTGGGAAGTTTAGCCCTGAGTAGGCGTCCTGGAAAAACGCTGGGGAAAGGAATGCGCTCGGTGGAGATCAAAATTGCAACCCGGCATGGCCATTTAAGCGAAGCCACGCAGGCAAAAATCACCGCGAAGGTGGGACGGTTGTCGCGGTACTTCGAACGGCTAACGGCCATTGAAGTCACCGTCGATTTGGAACACGAAACCACCCCCGTGGTCGACCTCCGCGTGGACGCCGAACACAAGCACGATTTTGTCGCCACGGAACATTCCGGCGACCTGTGGCGCAGCCTCGATGGCGCCATACAAAAACTCGAACAACAACTCCGTAAATATAAGGACAAGGTGTTGGGCCGTCATCGCAAGCCCGCTGCCAAAGTACCATAGGTATCGGCTGGAATCGTTTTGCCCGGTCGGCCGCCACGCTGGTTTTACCCCGGCTGGCTATTTCCTGCGAAGGCTTCCGGCCAACAGCGGATTCGCGCGGTCCGAGGTGAGAAAGGAAAAGGGTCCATGAAGTTTGCCGACTTTGTTAGCACCGAAGCGATCCGAGCGAAACTCAATGCAGAAAATAAGGAAGGCGTCATTCGCGAAATGGCTCAAGCCCTGTTGGAGGCCGGCAAAATTGCCTCGGGCGAGCTAGAGGGCATCGTCAAAGCCATCCTCAAGCGCGAGGAGTTGGGCAGCACCGGAATTGGCCGCGGCGTGGCCGTGCCCCACACGAAGCACGCCAGCGTGAACCGCCTGGTGGGCACCGTGGCCGTAAGTCAGGAAGGGGTCGATTTCGACAGCCTTGACGGCGAAAAAGTGCAATTGTTTTTCCTGCTGATTTCGCCGCCGGATCGTCCGGGCGATCACTTACGGGCCTTGGAAAACATTTCGCGACAGCTTCGCAACGACACGTTTTGTCGATTTTTGAAGCAGGCCAAGACGGCCGAAGAAATTAAGCAATTGCTGGAAGAAGCAGATAATAACCAGTTTGGAACGTGACCGGTGTTGGAACGTGAATGGAACCGTAACGGAGGGACATCAACCGCACAAACGCAAAGACGCGTACGGAAAATTTGGAATGTTGACAATTTGTGTCTGTCGTCATTCGAGTTTCGCCATTCGTCATTTGCTCTGCGTCCCTGCGGTAAACGAATGAACGACGTGAAGGTTAGCCGGACGTTGGTGGTGAATAACCCACAGGGGATTCATGCGCGTCCGGCCAACCTCATCGTGCGATTGGCGCAGCAGTATCAATCCCGAATCGAATTTGTGAAGGAGAATCAACGCGTCGACGGCAAAAGCATTCTTGATTTGCTCACCCTGGCAGCGATGCAGGGTACGCAACTGGAAATCGAAGCCACCGGGCCCGACGCCCAACAAGCCCTGGACGCACTGGCCGAATTGTTCGCCGGCAATTTTGGAGAGCCGGAAGGACAACCACAAACAGCGGAAGAATCGAAGAATCTAAATCAGTAGGCTCGAAAACACAAACCAATTCGACAAGTCGAAAAGTTAAAAAAGCTGCAGGGACCGAAACGTTCCGCATTTCGCCTCTTCAACTTTTAAAACCCGTCCGTTTAACAAACCAAATAACCCGGGCCGAAACACCCCGCCAGCAGCGAAACTCCTGGCGCGATTGTGTTTCGGTCCACTCGGCGCGGCATTGCCCAGCCGGGCCTCAAGTTGGCCCGCGGCCTGTCGAACCACAGCCGACGGTGTGTCCTTCTGTGGACCAGAGGGCCGCCCACGGTAATGTTGCCGAGCTTAACCGAACACGGTTCCCATGCAGCGATTACAGGGGATCGCCGTTTCACCCGGCGTCGCTATCGGCGAAGCCTTGGTGATGGACAACGAGGGCTTTCGCATCCCTCGGCGGTTTGTTGCGCGCGATGCGGTCGACAACGAGCTGGAGCGCCTCGGTCAGGCCATCTCCGCCGCCGCGGCCGAAATTCAAGCCAACCGCGACGCGGTGGCCCGGGAGTTGGGCACGCAATACGCCGCCATCTTCGACGCGCATTTGCAAATGCTCACCGACCCCAAGCTGCGGTCGGAATTGGACACGCTGATTCGTGACAAGCATTTCTCTCCGGAATACGCCGTGAGCCGTGCATTGCGCCGCTACGCCAAAGTATTTCAGGGTTTGCCCAGCGGCAGTTTATCGGAGCGGGCCAACGATATATTCGACGTGGAAAAGCGCTTACTGCGAAATTTGCTCGGCCGCCGGCGCGAGGAACTTTCGCAGTTGACCTCCCCCGTCGTCATTTTGGCGCACGACCTGACGCCCAGCGAAACCGCCAATTTGGACCGCAAATTCGTGCAGGGCTTTGTGACGGAAGTCGGCGGTCCCGGCAGCCATACGGCCATTGTCGCCGAAGGCATGGAAATTCCCGCCGTGGTCGGCGTGGGCCTTTTTCTCACCGATGTTTCCGGGGGCGACCTGGTCATTATCGACGGTCATCAAGGCGTGGTTATTCTGAATCCCGACGATCAAACCGTTGCCTTGTACCGGCAGGAAATCGAGCAATATCGCTCGCTGGCGGTGCGCCTGGAAACGCTGCGCAATTTGCCCGCCCAGACCGCCGACGGCGTAAGCATTGAGCTGTTGGGAAACATCGAGTTTCCTTATGAAGTCGATCATTGCGTGGAACGCGGCGCCGACGGAATTGGGCTGTATCGCACCGAATTTCTGTATCTTTCGGCCGACATCGAGCCGACCGAAGAGACACATTTCGATGCTTATTCGCGCGTCATTCAGGCCATGGGCGACAAGCCCGTCGTCATTCGCACGCTAGATTTAGGGGCCGACAAACTTGCGCAAATGCCCAGTCCCGAGGAGGAACGCAATCCCGTGCTGGGTTTACGCAGTATCCGCATGTCGCTGCGTAATTTGCCGTTGTTTCGGACACAATTACGGGCTATTTTGCGGGCCAGCGCTTTAGGCAACGTGCGGGTCATGTTTCCGTTGATTACCACGCTGTTGGAATTGCGCCAAGCACGGATGATTTTGGCCGACGTAATTGAAGACCTGGACGAGAATCACGTTCCGTTCAGTCGCGACATGTGGGTGGGAATGATGGTCGAAGTGCCGGCCGCCGTGATGATGATTGATCGCTTCCTGGAGGAAGTCGATTTTGTCAGCATCGGCACCAACGACCTGATCCAGTATTCGCTGGCGGTAGATCGTGGAAATAAGGACGTGGCCGGGCTGTACAACAGTTGCGATCCTGCTGTGCTGCGGCTGATCAGCATGACGATTCAGGCGGCCCAGCGCGCCAACATTCCCACGAATTTGTGCGGCCGCATGAGCAGCAGCACAACATATACGCAACTTCTGCTTGGATTGGGCTTGCGCCAATTTGGCATCGCACCGGGCGCCATTCCAGAAGTGAAGCGCGTCATCCGCGGCACAAACATTCCCCAGTGCGAAGCGATTGCCCAGCGGGCCATGGCCATGGAAAACGCCCGCGACATCAAAGCCTTTTTACGTGACGAATTGAAAAAGGTCGCCCCAGATTAAAACCAACAGCAATTCCCCGTTTGCTCGCTGAACCTCCAATCCCGAACCCTAATTCCTGAACCCTGACACATGACCCGCCAGCGCGTGCGAATTCGCTTTAGCAAGCAAGACGATCTGCGGTGGATCAGTCACCGCGACCTGATGCGCGTCTGGGAACGGTTGTTTCGTCGGGCCGGGGTAGCACTGAGCATGACGGAAGGTTTTCACCCCAAGCCGCGGATCAACTTTCCCTCGGCCCTGGCCGTGGGCATCGCCGGCTTGGACGAATTGTTGGAAGTCGATCTGGCCGAGGAACACACGGCCCAATCGCTGCAGACGGTCATCGGCCCGCAACTGCCGCCGGGAATGAACGTGGGAGCAATTCACGTGTTACCGGCCCCCGATCACAAGGCACAAGTCAAGTATGTCACGTTCGAAATTGGCATCCCCAGGGAGCGTGAACCGGCATTGGCGGATCGCATCGACTGGCTGTTAAATCAGTCGTCGTTTCCCATCGAGCGTGAAGGACGGAAAAGCCCGTTGGATTTGCGGCCGCTGATTACGGAACTAGCGCTGCGGCGCGCCGACGAGCAAGACGGCGTACTGCAAATGCGGCTGCGGGTCGATCGCGAAGGCAGCGCCCGGCCCCGCGAAGTATTGCAAGCGCTTGATATTGAAGATTTAGAGTACGAAGGTTTTTTTCTCACCCGAACATGTGTGGAAGTGGAATAGCCGCTTGCGGTTTCGCATTGCGACCATCGATTTGCCGACGGCGAATTCATTCCACCCAAACTAGAAAGCAACGAAATGAAACAGGAAATGCTAATCAACGTGTCGCAGCCCGAAGAGTGTCGGATTGCCATCGTTGAAGACGGAGTTTTGGAGGAGTTGTACATCGAACGGGCCAATGCCGACAATTACGTGGGCAACATATACAAGGGGCGGGTGGTCAACATCGAGCCCAGCATTCAAGCGGCGTTTGTCGATTTTGGCGTCGGCCGGAACGGGTTTTTGCACATCAGCGACGTCGAATCGCAATACTTCCGCCAAGGCGGGTACGATCCCGATAAACCGATCGAATTTAGCGGCCGAGGGGACTTCCGCCGCGACGAGCCGCGCCGTGATGAGCATGCAGCCGAAGGCGCCGCCGCGCCTGATGCAGTGGGAGTGAAAGAAGAAGACGAAGATTTCGACGAAGACGGCCCCCGTCCCAAAGGACCCCAGCGCCGGGGACCACGCTTCGGCGCCCGGCCGCGCATCAAGCCCCCCATTCAAGATATTCTGCGCCGCGGCGACGAACTGCTGGTGCAGGTCATTAAAGAGGGCATCGGCACCAAGGGACCCACGCTGTCCACGTACATCAGCATTCCCGGACGTTATCTGGTGTTGATGCCGGCGTTGGGCCGGGTGGGAGTCTCTCGCAAAATCGAAGACGACGAAGCCCGCCGCAAGCTGCGCGACATCATGCTGGAATTGAACCCGCCCCGCGGCCTGGGCTTTATTGTGCGCACGGCCGGCGTGGACCGCACCAAAAAAGAAATTTCTCGCGATTTAGCTTACTTGCTGCGGCTGTGGAAGGTGATCACGCGTCGAATTAAAAAAAATTCCGCCCCCGTCACCATCTATGAAGAAAGCGACATGATCATCCGGACCATTCGCGACATCTTCACCGGCGAAGTCGATTCGATTTTTATCGACGAACCTTCGGCCCACGATCGAGCCAAGGAATTCCTCCAAATCGTCATGCCGCGCTACGTTAGCCGGTTGCAGTTATATAGCGGCAAGGAACCGTTGTTCCACAAATACAACATCGAAAGCGAAATCGCCAAAATCCACCAGCGCAAGGTGCCGCTCAAGCAGGGCGGTTCGATCGTCGTCGATCAAACCGAAGCGCTGGTGGCCATCGACGTGAATTCCGGCAACTTTCGCGCTGACGACAGCGCCGAGGAAACCGCCTACCAAATGAACTTGCTGGCCGCCAAGGAAATCGCCCGGCAACTTCGCTTGCGTGATTTGGGCGGCGTCATCGTCAACGACTTTATCGACATGCGCAAGGAACGGCATCGCCGCAATTTGGAACGAGCGCTGCGCGAAGCGATGAAGCGCGATCGGGCCCGCACTAAAATTCTCCGCACCAGCCCCTTCGGCCTGATCGAAATGACCCGCCAGCGGATTCGGCCCAGCCTGAAGCGCAGCGTCTACAAAGATTGCCCCGCTTGCAGCGGAACCGGTGTGGTAAAAACCGCCGAAAGCATGGCGATTGAAGTGGTGCGCCTGTTGATGTTTGCCGCCCAGCGCGAAGGTGTGGCCCGGGTTTCGATCACCGTGGCCAAGGACGTGGCCGATTACCTGCACAACAAAAAACGGCGGGATATCGCCCATTTGGAAGACCAGGGGAACATGACCATCCAGGTCTACGGCAAGGAAGAAGCCGCTCCGGAGCATTTGGTGATCGAATGTTTCGACTCCGCCGGCAGGGAAATTAAGCTGCCCCCCGGACCCTGGACCTCGACCTGAGGCCGAAATTCCGCTAAATTAACGAATTCCAATTTTCACCAAAAATGCCGCGGAGCTACCGCCATGTACGCCATCGTGACCGACGGTTCCAAACAGCTTAAAGTCGAAGAAGGCCAAGTGCTGAATATCGACTACCGCACCGTGCCTGCCGGTGAAACCATTACCTTTGATCGGGTGTTGGCCATTGGCGGCGATGCGGCCGGCTCTGCGCGCATTGGCCAGCCTGTTGTGGCTGGGGCCACCGTCACGGCCGAAGTCTTAGGGCCCACGCAAGGCGAAAAGCTGTTTGTGCAGAAATTCCGCAGGCGCAAGAATTCCAAGCGCCGCACCGGCCACCGCCAATTGCACACGCAGATCAAAATCAGCAAGATTTTGGGCTAAGCAGCCGCCGTTAGCCCCGCTGTTCGACAAGAAATGCAGCTTAGTTCTGCATTCTCGGGGGGTGGTTTTGTGCGCCTTGGACGGCTGTTTTTGTTAGCGTTGCACCTCTGCGAAATAAACCGCAACGAGGCAACGGAGAACTTAAGGCGCGAATCACAACCATGAGCTGGAAAGCAGATTTTCAATGATCGGACTCAGCTTCTTGCCGATGGTTTCCGTGTGTTTTCCACAGTACGGCAATCCTGCGGTCGACCGCTTTGCTGAGATCTTCCGGACAACCCTTGCTTTGCGTCTCCAGCGGCCCAATCAGTTATGAGATTTTGAACTCCCGCTCTATTTTTCGCGGGACACCTAGCTTACGGCGTGCGGGGAAAAAATTCTCAAAAAATTTTTCGCTGGTTAGCTAGGCGCAAGAAGTCGATGAGCAACTTGCCAAAAATCACGGTCTGGCACGGAGAAAACTCGTTCTTCAGCCGGGCGATAGAGCGCAAAAACTGGCTCTCAAGCAGACGGGCAATTCGTCGCAACGCCTTGCATTTAGAAGAGTTGTGGCGAATCAAAAGCGGGAGTTGACGCGCCGTGGAAACGGAGTAAGATGTCGCCCCAGCACTGTATGTTGTGGCCGCCAGGGCATTCACCACAATATATAGATGTTATCGACTCTGCCAGCACTAGCCACCCATAAGGGTTAATTTCTCGGGGTTTTCCGAGAAATTCCCCATAAAATATCAGAGCGAGCCTGTCGAACGAGTGTTATAGTGCGTAGTGTATGGAAGTACACTTCGCGTGGTACGGATGCCCGGTTGTTTGCATACAGAAGGAGCTGAACCATGGCCCACGCCGATGTAGCTTTGTCGACAAAACCCGCTCTCAAGCGTACTCCGAAGATGGGAAGCTTAAAACGAAATGCCGTGCGGTTGCGTGCCGGTGGCCTGGCCATCGATCCCCTCTTCTGCCCCACTTCGGTTGAAAATCCGTTTGACACCGTCGAGTGGGACCTTCGCACCGCCGCCATCAAAGGCGAAAACGGCGAAGTGCTGTTCGAGCAAACCGGCTGCGAAGTCCCCAAGTTCTGGAGCCAGCTTTCCACCAACGTGGTCGTCAGCAAATACTTCTACGGCGAAAACGGCACCCCGGAGCGCGAACGCAGCGTGCGGCAACTCATTCACCGCGTCAGCCGCACCATTGCCGACTGGGGACTGGCCGACGGCTACTTCGCCAGCGCCGCCGACGGCGAGCAGTTTTACCGCGAGCTCACCTGGCTCTGCCTGCATCAGCACGGAGCCTTTAATTCCCCCGTGTGGTTCAACGTGGGCTTGTTTCATCAATACGGCGTGAAGGGCGCGCAGTGCAACTGGCATTGGGATGCCGAAAGCGACACCGTCAAGCAGCCGGAAAATCCGTACGAATATCCGCAAGGCTCCGCCTGCTTCATCCAAAGCGTGAACGACAACATGGAAGACATCATGGAGCTGGCGCGCAGCGAGGCCATGTTGTTCAAGTTCGGCTCCGGCACCGGCACCGATCTCTCCACGCTTCGTTCCCACCGCGAAAAACTTTCCGGCGGCGGACGCCCCAGCGGACCGCTGTCGTTCATGCGAGTGTACGATCAAATTGCCGCGGTGGTAAAAAGCGGCGGCAAAACTCGTCGCGCCGCTAAAATGCAATCGCTGAAGGTGGAACACCCCGACATCATGGATTTCATCGAGTGCAAGGCCAAGGAGGAAAACAAAGCCCGCGTGCTGATCGAAAAGGGGGGCTACGAATCGAATTTCAATGGCGAGGCGTACAGCTCCATCTTGTTCCAAAACGCCAACCTTTCGGTCCGCGTCAGCGATGCCTTCATGCAGGCCGTGGAAAAAGATCAGCCCTGGACCACGCACTGGGTAACCAAGCCGGACCGCGAAGGCCCCACGTTCCAAGCCCGCGACGTCATGCAACGCATGGCCCAATGCGCCTGGCAATGCGGCGACCCTGGCGTGCAATACGACACCACGATTAACCGCTGGAACACCTGCCCGGAAAACGGCCGCATTAATGCCAGCAATCCGTGCAGCGAGTACATGTTCCTGGACGACACGGCCTGCAACCTGGCCAGCATCAACCTGATGAAGTTCCGGCGCGACGATGGCACGTTTGACGTGGAACGGTTCCAATCAGCCTGCCGCATCTTCTTCGTCGCGCAGGAAATTCTGGTTGATCATGCCAGTTACCCAACGAAAAGAATCGCCGGCAACAGTCATCGCTTCCGTCCGCTGGGTTTGGGTTACTCAAATCTTGGCAGCCTGCTGATGGCCGGCGGGGTGCCGTACGATAGCGACGCCGCCCGCGGTTTGTGCGGCGCCATGACGGCCCTGTTGCACGGGGCCGCTAATCTCACCAGCGTGGAATTGGCCGCCGCCGTCGGTCCGTTCGATGCCTTCGAGCAAAATCGCGAACCCATGCTCGACGTCATGCAAATGCACCGCGATGCCGTGGAGCAAATCAACCCGGCCTGCCCCGCTTATTTGAAAGACGCGGCCCGCAATCTGTGGGATCAGGTGCTCGACGAGGGGCAGCGGTTCGGTTTCCGCAACGCCCAGGCCACGGTGTTGGCGCCCACGGGCACCATCAGCTTCCTGATGGATTGCGACACCACGGGCATCGAGCCCGACATCGCGCTGGTCAAATACAAACAATTGGCCGGCGGTGGCATGCTGAAAATCGTGAATAACACCGTCCCTTCGGCGCTGAAAACGCTGGGTTACGATCAGCCGAAAATCGAGTCGATTTTGGCGTACATCGAGAAAAACGACATGATCGAAGGCGCCGACGACTTGCAACCGGAGCATTTGGCCGTGTTCGATTGTGCGTTCAAACCGCTGCGGGGAACGCGCTCTATCGCCTGGCGTGCCCACGTCACCATGATGGCCGCCGCCCAGCCGTTCCTGTCCGGCGCGATCAGCAAAACGGTGAATATGCCCCGCGAAAGCACGCCGGCCGACATTGGCAATGCCTACATGGAAGGTTGGCGGCTCGGTTTGAAAGCGCTGGCTATTTATCGCGATGGTTCCAAGGAAAGCCAGCCGCTGAACACCGGCACCGAAAGTGACAAGGCGGCGGCTAAAACGGTGGCCGTTCCCCGCCGCGAACGACTGCCGGATACGCGGGATTCGGTGACGCACAAATTTTCGATTGTGGGTCACGAGGGTTATTTGACCGTCGGGTTGTACGATCGCAAAGATCCCAACAACCGGGATGAAATTCGCCGCCCCGGCGAGCTGTTCATCAACATGGCCAAAGAGGGGAGCACCATCGGCGGATTGATGGACGCTTTCGGCACGGCCGTCTCGATGAGTTTGCAATACGGCGTGCCGCTGGAAGTGCTGGTCAACAAGTTTTCGCACATGCGGTTCGAGCCGATGGGGCAAACCAAAAATCCCGACGTCCGCATTGCCAAAAGCCTGGTCGATTACATTTTCCGCTGGATGGGAAATGAATTTTTGCCAGGCTACAAGGAAGCGAACAAAGGAACGAATGCCGAAGAGGCCGTCCTGTTGGCCAAAGCCGGCGAAGTGCCGGGTCCCGGCGTCAAGGCTCAGGGCTCAAGCGTCAAGAGTCAGGAGCCGGCCCAAAAAACCGCGGCCGTTGGTCGCGCGCCGGAAGCCGCAAGCACCGCCAAGCAAACCTCGTCGGCCAAACCAGTAGTGGCCAAGCCCGCCACCAACGGTGTGCACGCCGGCACAAACGGCCATGGCAAGACATCCGGCATCGTGGCCGACAATGCTGCCATGTTGCAGCGGGCCGGCGCGGCCATGCACATTGATCAAAATGCAGGCGCCGTGGCTCGTGAGGAACAATTTGCCAACTTCCAACTGGATGCACCCAGTTGCGACAACTGCGGCGCTATTACGGTCCGCAACGGCAATTGCTACCTGTGCCACAACTGCGGAAATTCAATGGGGTGTTCCTAGAAAACAGCAGGCGGCAGGCAGCATCCGGTAAGTGGACGATTATTTCGTTCACCCAGGTCCTGGCTGAATAAGGCAAAACGGGTTGCTCGAAATGGATTTGGGGGCTGGAGGCCCACGAGCAACCTTTTGAATCGACCGGGGTTTGATTTCGGTTAATTAGTTTTCATCGTTGCGGGCGCCGTCCACAAAATCATCGTGGCCGA
>DATJYL010000145.1 GCA_035499655.1 Pirellulales bacterium | reverse complement strand
GCTGACTCGGCGGCCCGGTCTGAATGTAATCCGCGTGAAATGGACGGGCCGACGTTCGGCAGTCAGTAGTTCGCCGCAGACTGCGAAATATTGGAGTAAAGACAAACCTTGTGCGGCACAGGCTTTAAGACTCCTTTCTGGAGCAAGTAGCTGCTTTCGCAAGTTCCTACAACTACTAAAGGACGCAAAGCATTCAGATTTAAGCTGCCCGTATGAGCTATTTGCTGGCGGACTGCACAGAGCCAAACGCATCGTGCGGGCGCATTATACCACAATCATACACGACTGAAAATTATGGCGTGTGGCAAGATTCAAACGAATCTAATGATTGAAGTGGCGTTGAGCACCGCCAATGAGCGAACACGCACGGCACACTGAGCGACGCAAATGGATTGTGCGAAATCGCGCAGGCGGAATTTCACTCCAGCACAATCGGGCCGGCGCCGGTTTCGGGCTCACGCCGTTCCCATTCGCGGCGGACTTCCCCCAGGCCGTAGGCGCACAAATCGAACTCATGGCTGAGGCGCTGGAGCAGTTCGGCCTCGTCGTCGGGCTCGCCTTGCGGTATGGTGCTGGCGATGAAGTAAGCCCGCTTGCCGTGCTCGCAGTAATCTTGGAAATAATCGTGCTGCTGGCCGTGGCGAGCACTGCGCAGCGTTTCTGGATACACGCCGGTCCAAAACAGCGTAAAATCGCCAATGTGCCGGTGGGCCTTTCGCCGGGCATCGCCGATCCGGGCGTCGGCCTCCAGCAGCATATTGGCCACGGCGTCCAAGCGCTGACCGGTCAGGTTGCGAAGGCTGAGCAACGCATCGTACCGGACGAACCGAACCAACAAGTCGGTCAGGTAATCGATGAGCCGGGTATCGGCCACGCCCATCCGAGTTTCAAATGCATACTCGGTGAGCCCGGCAAAAAAGCGAGTCAGTGCTTCGGGGGGACGGTTGGGAGACACGGGGTGTGAAGGGCTCGAAAAGTCAAAAAGTCGAAGGGGGATAAAGTGGCATGGGATAGCATTTCCAGGAATAAAATCGGCGTGGGCGGCGTCTCTTCTCCATCATATACAGTGGCCAACATATTGCGGAACAGCGATTTTCCAACCAGAATTGTTGAAACAAGTGTTGTGGAAAGGCCTGTCACATCTGGCCTTCTCCTAGTTGGTTGCCGCGCGCGAGCCGGCCGACACTTTTTATCATCGCTCCCAGAAGCGTGCCCCATGCCCACTTCCGCTAAACGTCGCCAGCGCGCCTTCGACTCACCCCGTCAGGAAGCCTATTTGAATTTGTGGCGCACCTACGATCGGCTGCGGGCCGTGGAAGACGAACTGTTCGGCCAATTCTACTTAACGGCCCAGCAGTACAACGCCCTGCGATTGCTGCGCGCCCAGCATTCCAAGCCAATGCCCACACTCGATATTGCCCGGCGGCTTATTTCCCGATCACCGGACATTACCCGGCTGCTCGATAAACTTGAACAGCGCGGGCTGATTGCCCGCCAGCGGCTGTCGGCCAATCGGCGCGTGGTGCAAGTGAACATTACGCCAGCCGGCTTGGAATTGCTAAACGAATTGGACGCTCCGGTGCGCCGCTGCCACGAACGGCAATTGGGACATTTGAGCAGCGAGCAATTGGCACAATTGATCGATTTGCTCAAGGCTGCCCGCCAACCACACGAAGAACCCGCCAGCCTCTGGCCGCACAGCGGCTAAATCGCGAAATTAGCCGCATCACGGCGCTCATCGTCAATCGCAGTTTACACGGTCCGCGCCGCCAATTAGCATGGCGTGCGTAACGGGATCGCCATCTTTGAGGTTGCACCAATGCTTTCGTTTCCGGTTGGGGCTGGAAAACATCGGTCGGCTGCCCCGGCGCGCATCAAGCAGCGGAGTTACAGCCGCTGCGCTCGCTTCGAACAGCTTGAACCGCGCGCCATGATGGCAGCCAGCACTGATGCAATTTTGTATTGGAATGCGATCGCGCTCCAGGCAGAAGCCGACGACAAAAGCAACATTTATGGCTCGCCCGATGCCGTGGGACCCACCGGCGCCTCGCGGGCTTTGGCCATTGTGAGCGTCGCCATGTACGACGCCATCAATTCGATCGAGGGCCAGTACGAGCCGTATTTAATCAAAGTCGTGGGCGTGCAAAACGCAAACATCGACGCCGCCGTCGGGCAGGCAGCACATGACGCGCTCGTCAATGTGTATCACAAACAGACGACAGTCTTTGACACAGACTTAAGCACCAGGCTGGGACAAATTGCCGACGGAGCGGATAAAAACCTGGGCATCGCACTCGGCAAAACCGTAGCCAATGCGATTTTGTCAGTTCGGGCGAACGACCGCTCCAATGTGATGATGAATTACCATCTGACCGACGCTCCCGGACACCATCAGCCCGATCCTTTGCATCCCAACCAAGGTATTCTGAGCCCCGATTGGGGGAAAGTCACACCGTTTGGCATCAACAACGTAAACAATTTTAATGTTCCGCCGCCGCCAGTGCTCAATAGCCAAGCCTATACCGACGCCTACAATCAAGTCATGTCGCTGGGCGCGGCGGATTCTACCACGCGCACCGCCGAAGAAACCGACATTGGCATTTTCTGGGCTTACGACGGCACGCCAGGCTTGGGAACCCCGCCCCGGTTCTACAATCAAATTGCGCGGGTATTGGCTCAGCAAGAAGGGAATACGGAATACCAGAATGCGCGTATGTTCGCCATGATTAACGTAGCCCTGGCGGACGCCGGCATTGCCTGTTGGAACGTCAAATATAAATACGATTTTTGGCGGCCGATTGTGGCCATCCGCGACGGCGCCAACGATGGCAATCCGAATACCGTGGGCGACCCTACTTGGACCCCGCTGGGTGCTCCAGCCACCAATGGCTTTGGCGATGGAGTGAATTTTACGCCCCCGTTTCCTTCGTATGATTCAGGCCATGCGACCTTCGGCGGGGCACTGTTTGAAACGTTGGCCCGATTTTACGGCACCGACAACATCACTTTCACCATCAGTTCGGACGAGTTTAACGGGATCAACAAAAACGGCGACGGTTCAGCGCGGCAGCCTTTCGGACCACTGACATTTACCAGCTTCAGCGCGGCGGCGGAAGAAAATGCGATGAGCCGTGTTTATTTGGGAATTCACTGGATCTTCGATGCTCAAAATGGCGTTGCTCAAGGCGATAAAATTGCCGATTACGATTTCAACCACATCTTTCAGCCGCTGAATCAGCCGATGCCCTCCAGCTCCGGCAGCCACTTATTTGCGGCCTATCTGAAAACAGTGCTGCAAACCACGCTGATGGATTTTAGCGACCATGCCCATCGACAAGTAGTGATGCTGCAGGGAACGACCAATTCTCACAGCACCATTTACACAGTGTTCTCCTTGCAGCCGCTATATCCCACGCCTGGCTCACAGGGACATCGAATCTACAGCCAGACAATTTACGCCGTCGACAACAATGGAATGGCCGACTTGACCGCGCCCAACTTGACCTTGCTGGACGATTTGCTGGCGGCGCTGTAAAGCGGTGCAGATTGTAGAAGGCGAATCCTTTCGCCGGTCTGTAATTGGTAGGAGGCGAATCCTTTCGCCGACCTGAAGTTTGTAGGAGGCGAATCCTTTCGCCGGCCCAAAATCGCGGAAACGATTCCCCTCCTACTGAAGCGCCGTCAGTAAGCTGGCCACATATTCCCCCACGTCGGCCAGCACCGCCTGCTTAGGCTTGTTCGCCGCAGCGGCAACGCGGCGGACAATCGCCGAGCCGACAATCATGCCATCAGCCACCGGCGCCAGCAACTTCACATGTTCCGGCGTGCTAATGCCAAAGCCAATGCACACGGGCAGCGGCGTTTGCTCTCGCAGCCAGCTCACGCTATCGATTAACTCCGGCGGAAGTTCGCGCCGCTCGCCGGTGATGCCGGTAACGGAAACATAGTAAATGAAGCCTGTGGAGGCCTCGGCAATTCGCAGGGCCCGGTCGCGCGGCGTGGTGGGGGTAATCAATTGGATCAAACTGAAATCGGCCTGGCGGCAGATTTTCGCCAGTTCCGCTGATTCCTCGACCAGCAAATCGGGCACAATCGCCCCGGCAATTCCAGCGCGTTGCATGTCTTCCACGTATTGCTTTAACCCGTGGCGAAAGACGATGGCATAACTGACCATGCTGACCAATGGCGCAGCCAAGGTTGGCGTCACGCCGCTTAAACACTTGACGATTTCCGCCAGCTTGATTTTGTGCGCCAGGGCCCGGGTGTACGATTCCTGAATCACGGGGCCATCGGCAATCGGGTCGCTGTAAGGAATGCCGACTTCGCACAAGCTGCAACCCCGGCGTGTGAATTCTTGTAACAACGCGGCGGTGAAATCCAAATCGGGATCGCCGGCCGTGACGAACGGCATCACCGCTTTGCGCTTTTCCCGGCGGAGGCCCGTAAATAGTTCGTCAATGGTCGACATGACTAAATGTCCGTGGAATGGTATACTTCACTGGTTGACTCGCATTTGCTACAGGGGCAGTATATGACGGCCAACCAATTGATCCAATTGATGAATCGGTCGCCATTTACTTCGCTGGAAGTTCGGCTTTGCGATGGTGCGGCAATTTTCGTGGAACAACCTCATGAGATTTCCGTGACCCCTAACAGCCCTGTGTGCACGATTTACGAAAGTGGCAACCGAATGCGCGTCGTATCACTTCGAAATGTCTCACAAATCATTACAGCCGATATTGCCCCGCGATGAGGAGATCTGTTTCATGACTGCTAATGAAATGATTGAATGGCGAAACCGGTTGCCCTTCACGCCGTTTGAAATTCGGCTAAAAGACGGTTCCAAGGTCCGTGTCAAACACTCCTATGAAATTGCCACAGGCCGAAACAGTGGAAGCTGCGCGGTCTTTGAAAATGACGATTACGCGACCTTCGTAAATTATCGTGACGTGATTGATGTTGTGGTGATCAACGGATCGTAATTGAATCTTCGCGACCTTCTTCCGTCGTTTATTACCCAAACGATTCGCCCCGCAGCCGCGCAATTTCCGCCGCGTCTTTGTCGCCTCGACCGGAAAGGCAGGCCACGACAATTTCGTCCTTGCCGCGCTTGCCCGCCATTTCCACTGCCTTGGCAATGGCGTGCGAACTTTCCAAGGCCGGCAAAATTCCCTCGGTGCGGGCAAGTAAATTGAACGCCGCCAGCGCTTCGTCATCACGGCAACTGGTATACTTCACACGTCCGGCGTCTTTCCAAAAACTATGTTCGGGTCCGACACCGGGATAATCGAGCCCCGCCGAAACACTGTGTACGTCGCATGTTTGGCCGTCGTCATCTTGCATCACGTAACTGTAGCTGCCGTGCAGAACTCCTGGAGAACCGTGCGACAGCGGTGCGGCATGATCACCGGGTTTGGCCGATCGCCCGCCGGCTTCCACGCCCAACAGTTCGACTTCCGTGTGTTCCACCAGTGGATAAAACATGCCTGCCGCGTTGCTGCCGCCGCCGACGCAGGCCACCACCAAATTTGGCAAACGGCCAATTTGCGTGCGGCATTGCTCCACCGTTTCGCGGCCGATGACCGATTGAAAATCGCGCACGATCCGCGGAAACGGATGCGGCCCCACGACCGATCCCAAAATGTAATGCGTGGTGCGAACGCTGCTCATCCAATCGCGCATCGCTTCGTTGATGGCGTCCCGTAACGTGCACGAACCGCTGCTGACCGGCCGCACTTCCGCGCCCAGCAATCGCATGCTGAACACGTTTGGCTTTTGCCGGCGGATATCTTCTTCGCCCATGTACACCACGCATTGCAGGCCGAACCGCGCACATGCTGTGGCGGTGGCCACGCCGTGCTGGCCGGCGCCAGTTTCGGCAATCACGCGCTGCTTGCCCATCCGCAGTGTGAGGAGCGCCTGACCCAGCGTATTGTTGATTTTGTGCGCGCCGGTATGATTCAGATCCTCGCGCTTCAAATAAATTTGTGCTCCGCCGGCGTGCTCGCTGAGACGTTTGGCATGATACAAGGGGGACGGGCGGCCGACATAATTGCGCAGCAGGTCATCCAATTCACGCTGAAACGCCGCGTCGGCCCGGGCCTTCTCGTAAGCGGCGGCCAGTTCGTCCAGTGCGGCGGTCAGGGTTTCGGGCACATAGCGACCGCCGAACTCGCCAAATCGGCCAACCGCATTGGGAACCTGGCTCAATTTGGCCATAAAATTCAACGCCGCCGGTAAAGTTTTCCCTGAGTTACCATTTCCCCAGTTCAGAATTCTTGAAACTCTATTGTTAGCGGCCGTCGCACGGGGTCAAGAGACATTTCGCATTCGTTTGGCAGACACTAAGGCCCGGCAGTTCGGTTCGCCCATAAGCAGCAGAAAAATGGGCGATGCCAAGAAAAACGGCCACGGCTCTGGGGAAAAGCCGTGGCCGCAGGCGGGAAAGAACTCGGGCAGCAAGGGGTGCGCGTGGGTCGCGCGGTGGGATTTACTGGCGGGTGTGACTGGCGGGAGGACGCCGCAAGACCGCACAATCACGGCTCGCAAAGCGTCCCTGTTTGCTACAAATCGGCCGATTTTGCCCGTCTCCTGCGGAGTTTCCCCACCTTGCCGAATAAACCGAACCACTCGGTTTCACGGCAAAGCCCGCAAGGTTTAACAACCGGGCAGCGATTAACCGTACGAACTGGGTCAGTGAATCGGTAGAATGTACAACCGTTCGGTCGTTCATGATTCGCCTTAAAACCGCCCCTCACGAATCACAACTCACCACTCACTCCTCACCCCTCACTTTTACCATGCCCGAACTGCCGGAAGTCGAAACCATGTGCCGCGGCATTTTGCCGCTAGTCGGCCGCCAAGTGGCACATGTCGAACGCCCACCGTGCAAGCGACGGCCGATTGCGATCCGCCCACGGATCGATGTGTTCCGCCGCCGCATCGAAGGAAAAACCATCGTAGCGGTTGACCGCGCCGGCAAGCGCGTGGTCATTTGGTTGGGTGACAGGCAATACAAAGCCCGTGGCCAAGAAGCGATTGTCATTGAACCACGTATGACCGGACTGGTGCTGCTGACGAATCCTCCAACCCAAGAACACCTCCGCTTCTGTTTGCGACTTTTCAAGCCTGCCTCAGGAACACCTACCCGATCGACTGGCGAATCCAACCTGCTATTTTGGGATCGTCGCGGACTAGGCTCGGTTTCGCTTTTTTCGGCCGTGGAATTCGCCGCTAAATTTCAGGGTGAAAATAAAACGCTTGGGCCCGACGCATTGCGGATAACGCCAGCCGAACTCCGCCAGCGGTTGCATTACAGTCGGCGACACATCAAAGTGGCGCTGCTCGATCAGCGAGCGATTGCGGGCATCGGCAATTTATACGCCTCAGAAATTTTGCACGTGGCGGGCATTCATCCGGCGGCGCGCTGCCACCGATTGCGCAACCAACAGTGGCTGCGACTGCACGCGGCCATGCACTTGGTTCTGGAAGATGCCATTTATTACGAGGGCTCCACGCTGTCCGACGGCACCTACCGCAACGCGCTGAACGAAGCCGGCGGCTATCAAAATCATCACCGCGTTTACGATCATGTGGGCCAGAAGTGCCCCACCTGCGGCCGCGGCGCCATCCAACGCATGGTGCAAGCCCAGCGCTCGACCTTCTTTTGCCCGCACTGCCAAAATCGGTAATGCCGATAAATTTGCAATCTCCGCTTGATTGCTGTCTAATGTGATGAGTGATCGGGAGAGTTGCTTCCCCGTTCACCGCCTGCGGCTGACTGCCTTCTGCTTGCCGCTGACCGCCGACACAAAGGAGTGCCCATCATGTCTCAAGCGAATCAGAACAATTCTCAACCGAACCGAGTTTGTCCCGATTGCGAATCGGGCTTTGAGTTCCTCACGTTGCGGGAATTTTTTAACCGGCGCGATTTTGTCAAAACCGCCGGCGCCGCGGCGGCCACCTTTGCCGCCGGCGCGGTGGGTTTGCCCAATGTCATTGTCCGTGCGGCCGAAACCGGCGCCACCGATCCGAAAGACGCATCCGCCATTCCCGCGGCTTTAGCGACGGACGGAAACGCTGCGAAGAAAGCCCCGGAAACACTCGTCAAGCAACTGTACGATTCGCTTCAGCCGGAGCAGCGCAAACTCGTGGCTTTCGACTGGGATTACACCGACGACCGCGGCCTCTTGCGAACCCGGGTCAGCAACAACTGGAACATCACCAAGCCAGTCATCGGCGGCGAGTTTTACAGCAAAGACCAGCAGGACATCATCCGCGCCATTTACGAAGGGCTGTTCCAGCCCGATTGGATTCCAAAAATCGACAAGCAATTGCAGGACGACGGCGGCGGCTACGGGCATTCGCAAAGCATCGCGCTGTTCGGCCACCCAGGCGAAGGCAAGTTCGAGATGGTCATGACCGGCCGGCACTTAACGGTGCGCGTGGACGGGCACAGCATCGATCACATGGCTTTCGGCGGGCCGGTTTTTCACGGCCACGCGGCCAGCGGATTCAACGAGAAGGCCGATCACCCCGGCAACGTGTTCTGGCCGCAGGCGCTGGCGGCAAACCAAATTTTCGACATGCTCGACGGCCGTCAGCGCAAAGCCGCGCTGCAAAGCCGGCTGCCGGCCGAATCGTCGGTCAGCTTCCGGGGCGCCGACGGCATGTTCGCCGGCATTCCGGTGAGCGAACTGACGCACGATCAGCGCGAACAGCTCGACAAAACCATGGCGATGATGCTTTCGCCGTATCGCAATGCCGACAGCGACGACGTGCGCGCCTGCTTGCAAAAGCAAGGGGGCGTCGAAAAATGCTCGCTGGCGTTCTATTCCGCCGGCGACCTCGGCGACGATGGCGTGTGGGACAACTGGCGGCTGGAAGGGCCATCCTTCGTGTGGTACTTCCGGGGCTCGCCGCACGTCCACTTGTGGATCAACATCGGCGACGATCCTTCCGTCCCCACTAACGCCCAAGGATGATGTTATATAGCCCGACCGTGTCGGTCGGGAGAAAATGATTTTGCCCAACCGACACGTCAGACTATACCAGGGCGACACATCGTAATGGGCAATACCCTGGCGATCCACTGGACGGTAACCACGCATGGCACATGGCTGCATGGCGATCCGCGAGGCTCATGGAGAAATGGAAAGTTAATCGGCCCCGATCCGCTGCTGCATCAAACCGCTTCGCAGGCCATGAACGGCGATCAAGAAAGCTTGTCTGCCCACGAAATCGATCTGGCGGCGGAAGCGTTCGGAACAGTTTGTCGAAACCACGGCCATCGCGTGCTGGCAGCTACGATCAGGTCAACGCATGCACACCTGGTGTTCGCACCGCTTTCCGAACCGATTGAAAAAGTCACGGGATGGATCAAACGCCAATCATCCGCAGCGATATTCGGTTGGCGAAGGCAGCACGGCCGCTCAACGCCGCAGCATTTGTGGACAGCACGACGATTCTTGAAATATATTTTTGACGAACAGCATTTGATAAATACCATCGAGTACGTCCGTCGCCACAACTTGGAAGCCGGCTTACCCGCCGATCCGTTTCCATGGATAGAATCGCTTTCAACTCACGATATATAGCCCGACCGTGTCGGTCGGGCGTTGGATTGAAATGCATTCCCGACCGACACGGTCGGGCTATGTATTCACTCATACCGAATTTGCGGGTTCATACTCCCCGCCATCAAATTGATTTCCGTATGCACGCTGGCAAACAAGTCGGCCAAAAACTCGAAGGTAATTTCCTCATCCCCTTGCCGGCCCACCAGCACCACTTCGTCTCCCCAATTCACCGGCGTCTTCAAATCGGTGACGTCGACCGTGACAATGTTCAGCGACACGCGACCCACCACCGGGCAGCGTTGGCCGTGAATCAGCACGATGCCCTTGTTGAATAACGAGCGTGGATAGCCTTCGCCAAAACCCACCGGCAGCGAGGCAATCCGACTCGGCCGCTTGGTGGTAAACAGCCCACCGTAACCAATCGTTTTGCCGGCGGGTACCTCGCGCACTTGGGCCACACAAGTTTTGACCGACATCACTGGTTTTAGCTCCTGCGGGTTGGCAAAATCTTGCGACGTGCGCACGCCAAAGCACGCTGCTCCGGCACGAACCATTTGATGCCGGCGGTCGGTCAGTCGCACCGTGGCCGCACTGTTGTGCGTGTGCTTCAGGACATTCTGCGGCAACACATCTTGCAGCAACAGGCAACTCTGTTCAAACAGTTCCATGCTGCGATGCGTCGCCTGCAAGTTCGCGGCGTCGGCCGTGGGAAAATGCGTGAACACTCCCACAATTCGCAAACCCGGCAATTTGCAGGCGCGGCGAATCTCTTCAATATTCTCCGCAAAAAAACCGCTCCGACCCATGCCCGTGTCGATGTTCAAGTGCACGGGCACATCACGGCCGATCCGCTGGCTTAAGCCGGCTAAATATGCCGCTTGCTCCAGCGTGCCAATCTCCTCTTCTATGCCCAGCTGGCACACGCCTTCTTCCAGTTCCACAGGCAAGCCCATCCGCAGCCGAAAAATGGGAATGTTCAATCCCAACCCGCGGATGACCGCCGCCTCGGGGTTCGTGCAAATGCCGATGTAGTCGGCCCCCGCTGCCACTGCCACCGGCGCCAAGGACGCCAGTCCGTGACCGTAGGCGTTCGATTTCATCACCACGCACAATTTGCTGGGGGCTACAAGCTGACGCAAGTAAACAATGTTGTTGAAAAACGTCGGCCGCGAAATGCATACGTCAATATGATGTTGCCGCACCTGATCGAACGACGACGGATCTGCCCCCGGCGTCGCCGCCGAATTGCTTTGCCCAGAAGCCGTGACGACCGATTTCAACTCAACGGGAGCCATGAAATCCTCTAGAAACTAGGGGTAGAAAACTGCGACATGCGAACGACGGACTAGACGACTACCTAACGATGAAAAGGTGATGGTGAAGCAACTACTATGCCGCAATGCCGAATCGCTTGAGCAGTGTCCAATGGCCTCCGCCTATTTCCGTCAAAATGCCCCCATTTGGCAAGAGCACCATGCCGCGTTCCCCCACCTATAAGCGTTTTTCCTTAGCCCAGTGGCAACCGCTCCAATGACACCGAATTGTGCAACCTCATCCCAACAACCGTGCAATCTGTCGGGTCATCGCCTAATTGAAGTGACGAAAGACCGATTTGAAGATCGGGCCGAATAATTGGCTAAGAAATTTTCAAAACTGCATCGCTTACACGCCGACTTCAGCGGTTGCGAAATCGCACGGGGTAAGTACGATGGTGTATCACGCGCCACCGCCGGTCGCGGCTTGGTGTCTCGCGCCGCGAACCCTGATTCCTGAACCCTGAACTCTTCTTTCATGCCCGATACTTTAATTCTCGGCGCCGGTGTCGTGGGCCTGTCGTTGGCCTACGAATTGGCAGGCCAGGGCCTGCAAGTCCGCATTCTCGATCGCGGCCAGCCCGGAATGCAAACCTCGTGGGCGGCGGCCGGCATTCTTCCCGCCTGCAAATTTCGGACGAAGGCGCCCCCCATGGATTGGCTGCAAGGATTCAGTGCCCAGTTACACGCCGAGTGGGCTACACGGCTGCGGGAAGAAACGGGCATCGACACCGGCTACCGCAAAAGCGGCGTGGTGCACTTGGCCGACAGCGATGCCGTGGCAGGCCAATTGCTGCAAAAGTGCGACCGTTGGCGCCGCGAAGGTTTGACCGTGAAGTGGCTTCACTCGACCGATTTGGACCAACTGGAGCCCGAGCTGGCCGGCGCTTACGACCGCTGCGGTTTGCACGGCGCGGCGCTCGTGGCGGAAGAAGTGCAACTGCGCACGCCGCGCCATTTGAAGGCCCTCGTTGCCGCCTGTCAGAAGCGCGGCGTCGAAATTAGCACCGGCGTGGATGCTTACGATTTTGAACTGGCGGGCGGAAAAATTTCCGCCGTGCAAACCAGCATCGGGCCGATTGCCGCCGATCGCTTCGTCATCGCCGCCGGTTCATGGACCCAAAGCCTGATGGCCCGTCTCGGTTTGAGCATCGCCGTGAAGCCCATGCGCGGGCAAATCGTCCTGCTGCGCACGCCGCGGCAAACCATCGGCCGCATTATCGAGTGGATTGTCGATTTCGGTTATCACTATTTGCAGCCGCGCGACGATGGCCGGGTGCTGGTCGGCACCACGATGGAAGACGTGGGCTTCGATCGCCGCAACACCGCCGAAGCCATTGCCGGAATGCTGCAATTCGCCGTGAAGCTGGCCCCCGCCTTGAAAACCGCCGACCTCCAGTGCGCCTGGAGTGGTTTTCGCCCGGCCAGTGTCGATGGCCTCCCCTACCTGGGCGTCGTGCCGGGCATCGAGAATGCGTTTATTGCCGCCGGACATTTCCGCCACGGCCTGTGGCTTTCCACGGGCACCGCCGTCGTCATGAGCCGCCTGATTCGCGGCGAGCCGCCCGGCGTCGATTTAACGCCGTTTGCGGTGGATCGAGATGCCAAAGCGACTGAGTAAAGTCGTGATAGTTAACGGCTGCCGTTCTCCGCTTGCGGCTTAGCAAATTCTACCTTCCGCCGACTACTTCCTCTGCGCTCTCTGCGGTGAATTATTCCGGCGCCACCGTCACCAGTTCTTCCGCCACGGCTTCCAACTGTTCCGGTCCAATGCTTTTGCGTTCTTCGGCGTATCCGACCAACAGAACCAAATCGCACAACCGGTTAATCTTTCGCGCCAGGCCGTGCGTCAGCTCGTGCAATGTTTCGAAGGCCGCGGCCTCGAAGATGGGGTCCTTCGCACCGGCCGCTTGCAGACGGAAGTTCACATAGGCCGCGGTCTCGTCGACGGTGAACGGCCGCAGCAGGCACTTGACGCCCAACCGCTCTTCCATGGCCGGCATCCGATCCATGTGCGGCAACAGCGCCGGCTGCCCCACCAGCAGGAGCGTTAGCAACGGTTGCGAATTGGCTTCGAAATTCAACAGCAGCCGCAGCGCTTCCCAGGTGCGTGAGTCGTCGAGCAAGTGTGCTTCGTCGATGGCCACAATCGCGTGCTGATCCTGCGCCGCGTTTTGCGTCAAGAACTCCTGAATCCGCCGCACCGTTTGTTCAACATGGTTGGGCTTCGATTCCCCCGGCGCGGCCAGCTCGTCGGCCACGTACGCCAGTAGCGATTCAACCGGCATTTGCGGAAACACCAGATGGACGAACGGACGGTAAGGCTTGGCTAAGCATCGCTGCAGTTGTCCCACCAGCAGCGTTTTGCCGCTCCCCGAGGCCCCGCTTAATAGCGCGGCCGGCCGGCGATTTTCCACCGCATAGCGCAGCTTCAGCAACGCCCCTTGATGGCTTTCGCCGGGGTAATAAAAACGCTGGTCCGAGGTGTTCTCGAACGGGCGCCGATCAAGTTGCCAGTATGCTTCGTACATGGAACGTGCCGGGCAAGCCCGGCGGCTAAATCTGAACGGACCATTTACTGTCTGCTGCCCGCTGCCTGCAGCTTGCCGCCTGCTTCCTCGCCCACAAACGTTTCCGCGATGCCGAGCTGGTGCTGCTTGGCTTCCGCCAATTGCAAGCAAGCGGCGGCCAACTTGTGCGCTTCGTTCCGGCGGACATCATGGGCCAAAATAATGTTGTGCACGCCCACCGTCGGTTCCAGCAGCCACTGCGTCGTGGCCGAATCCTGCCCCAGCGGCCCGGCGTCAATCAACACCACGTCAAAATGTTCGGCCAGCTCGCTCAACGCGGCGGCAATGCGAAACGCCTGCGGCACAAATCGAACGGGAACCGCGTCGCCGCTGCCGGCCACATGCACCGACGCCACGTGGACCCCTTTTGTTTCGCTGCCCGTAACTGGAATCAATACGGCATGCTGGCCGGTCGATGCCGCAGGAGCACTGGCCGATACGCCCCTGCCCAATAGCGCCAAAGCAAACTTATCGGTCACTGAATCAATCATGGTTTCCCACAAAGTTTCGTCGCCGGCCAGCGCGGTTTCCCATCCGCGTTCCACGGCAATGCCAAGCAGCGCGGCCATTTGTGGGCTGGAGAAATCGGCATCGACCAGTGCAACTTTGGCATTGGCTGCGGCCAACTGTCGAGCCAGGCACAGCGCCAACGTGGTCCGGCCTTCGCAGCGGGCGGCGCCGGTAATGGCCGTGACTTTACGGCCGGCCTCGGCCTCGGTGCAAAGATCGGCCGCCAGCCGATCGAAACCATCCGTCGCTTTCGCCTGCAGCGTTTCGCACACTGCCGGCCAACGTACGGCGTCGATTTCCAACGCCGGCTTGGTCTTGTCCGATGCCGTGGTTGCCGCCGCGGTGAATCCAGCGTACGACGAAAGCGCCGCCTTGGGCGAACGTCCCAGCGAAATGTGCGGTTTGCTGACGCCAGCGTGCGGCGCCCCCAGGTCGCTAATGGCCCCCGAAGGCGTTGCTTTGCCGATTTCTTCAGCGCTACCGCTCGCACTCGCGCTTGGCTGTTCGTGCGACTGTGCCGCTGCCGGAGCGTCCATAGGCGGAAACTTGGCGTGCGGCGGGGGAATCACCGATCCCAAACCTATGTCGATGGCGGCAATCGACCCCCGGTCGGACTGCGACGGATCTTTATGATAGGCCCGAATAAAGGCCAGATCGGAAATGCTCATCGTGAAATTTGTGCGGGGTTGTTAATATTTCCCTCGAACGCCGTGATCCCGGAAATGCGTCCATTGACTCCGGGAATGAAACCATTATCTGCCGACGCGGTCCGCTCCTGCCGCGCCGCATATACCGAGGGCTGGCCGACCTCGGGTGCGCATCCCGTCGTGTTTGGCGAACTTTGGCTGGGCGGCGTTTCAACGTGGGCCGGCATGTTGGCTCCCGCAGGCGAGTTTTCCATCGGCGCAGCGCTGCCGCCGGCCGGCGAATTGGCTCCGCCCGGCAGGTTCCAGCGCGGCGGCTGCGCGCTCTCAGCCGGACTGCTCAGCCACGAAGTTTCTGCCGCGCCGCTTGATCCAGTTTGTGCCGTCGAACCGGAAGCTTGAACGCTCGACCCGGCGTCGCGATACGCCGCGGCATCGCGGTAGGCCGTCAAATTCTGATTTTCCGCGTGCACCGGGGTGCTGCTGGCATCAGCGGGATATGGAGACTGCTGGCGCGCGGCATTGCCGTCGGGCTCGCCGGCCGATCGATCTTCATGGTGCGCGTGATTGTGGAACATCAACGCCACCCCCACGGCGGCGGCAATGATCAGCGCAAAAGCCAACAGCGAGCGCCGCTGCAATACTCCGGTCACCCACTGGCCAGGTTGTTCCAACCAGGCGGGCGCGGCGGAATGCGGGCCCGTCGATTCCCTATGGGCCGCATGAATCCGCAATTGCTTTTTTTCAGAGGGCAATGTTTGGGGCTGCGTCGCCGGCTTTTTCTGCTGCCAGGCCTGCGAGGACGACAGCGAACCTGGTTGCTTTCCAACTGTCATTACCGGAGGTGGTGGCACAGCGCTGGCGCTTCCCATGGCATAGGCGCCCGGTTCGCCCCCGGCTGAAGCGCCCCCCGTTGCCGCGCTGACGTTCGTTGCCGCACCGGTGATCGCGGCCCGCGGTGCCAGTGACACGGTCGCTATCGGCGATGGCTCAATCGTTCGCACGCCTCCCGCCGCCGCGCCGCTCGACACTGTCGGTACGCGTATCAACACCCGGGTGCACTGCTGGGCGCGCGGAATCGCAGCCTCGCCTGTCGCGCAAGCTTCCTTGCGCCGCCGATGCCGCGGTCGAATTGCGTCCTGCTGCTGATTCATGCAACAACCATCCTTGGATGTCACAGAACAATTCGTTTCAACGCCGCTGCCTCAGGTCGACACCTCCCGCGCAGAGAACGGCGCTAATCAGCTTTATCGGGCTTGAAATATATCGACCTTGAGCAAGAGTGCGGTCGCGTTGACTTTTGAGTATGGATAAAATGAACTGGCAAGATAGAAATTGCGAAGTTGCCCGCTAGCACCCCGTGTGAGATACTTCCCCAGGTGCCAGCTAGCAAAATGAATCTGCAAACGATTTAGCCGCTGGGCTTGCCCAGCGGCACACTGAATGCTGTCGCACGCAGTAGGTTCCCATGTCACTTGTCGCCCGACCGCCGGTCACTCGCCAAACCCTGGAGCAACTGCTTGCGCAGCGCATCTTGATCCTCGATGGGGCCATGGGCACCATGGTCCACACGCTGAAGTTTAGCGAAGCCGATTTCCGCGGCGCCCAGTTCGCCAAGCATCCTAAAGATTTGCGGAACCTGATCGACGTTCTCTGCCTGACACAGCCCGACGCCATCGAAAACATTCACCGCGCCTATCTGGAAGCCGGGGCCGACATTATCGAAACCAACACCTTCGGCGCCACTAGCGTGTCGCTGCTCGATTTCGCGCTGGAAAACCACGTCCGCGAAATCAATCTCGCCGCCGTCGCGCTAGCCCGCCGTGCCGCCGACGATTTCACCGCCCGTAATCCGGAAAAGCCGCGCTTTGTCGCCGCCAGCATCGGCCCCACGAACAAGCAACTTTCCATCGCCGGCAATGTGGAAGACCCCGGCTATCGCAGCGCCACATTCGATCAAATGGTCGCCACCTATTACGAACAGGTCGATGCGCTCGTCGAAGGCGGCGTCGACATCCTCCTGGCCGAAACCGCGTTCGATACGCTGGTTCTCAAGGCCTGCCTGTTCGCCATTGAAAAATATTTCGACGATCACGATGTCCGCGTCCCCGTCATGGCCTCGTTCACGGTGTTCAAAGATGGCCGCACGCTGTCGGCGCAAACGGTCGAGGCGTGTTGGAATTCGCTGGCTCACGTCGATTTGCTTAGCATCGGCATCAACTGTGCCCTCGGCCCGGAGCAGTTGCGGCCTTATTTGGAAGAGCTTTCCAACATCGCGCCCATTTTCATCAGTTGCTATCCCAACGCCGGCTTGCCCAACGCCTTGGGCGGCTTTGACGAAACGCCGCAATCGATGGCCCGCCTGCTCGGCGAGTTCGCCCGCAACGGTTGGATGAACATTGTCGGCGGCTGCTGTGGCACCACGCCTCCGCATATCAAGGCGATTGCCGAAGCCGTGAACAAAGTTCCACCGCGCAAACGACCCCGCGTGGAAACATTCACCCGCTTGAGCGGCATGGAGCCACTCACGATCCGTCCTGAATCCAACTTCACGATGATCGGCGAGCGCACGAATGTGACCGGCAGCAAAAAATTCGCCCGCCTGGTCAAAGATAACAAATATGAAGAAGCGCTCAGCGTGGCCCGCGGCCAGGTCGAAAGCGGCGCGAATGTGCTCGACGTCAATTTTGACGAAGCCCTGCTCGACGGCGAAGCGGTGATGACCAAGTTTCTGAATTTACTCGCCGCCGAGCCCGATATCGCCCGCGTGCCGATCATGGTCGACAGCTCCAAATGGTCGGTCATCGAGGCCGGGCTGAAGTGCGTGCAGGGCAAAGCCATTGTCAATTCCATCAGCCTGAAAGAAGGCGAAGAGGCGTTTTTGCACCACGCCAAGTTGGCCCGCCGCTACGGAGCCGCTGTGGTGGTCATGGCTTTCGACGAAACCGGCCAGGCGACCGAAGTCGATCACAAGCTGAAAATTTGCCGCCGCGCCTACCAACTGCTCACGGAAAAAATCGGTTTTCCCGGCAGCGACATTATTTTCGACCCCAACATTCTCACCGTCGGCACCGGCATCGAGGAGCACAACCGCTACGCGCTCAACTTCATCGAGGCCACGCGGCAAATCAAACGCGAAATGCCGCTGGCCAAAGTTTCCGGCGGCGTCAGCAACATTTCGTTTTCGTTCCGCGGCAACGACGTGGTCCGCGAGGCCATGCACTCCGCATTTTTGTATCACGCCATCCGCGCCGGCATGGATATGGGCATCGTCAACGCCGGCCAATTGGCGGTGTACGAGGAAATTCCGCGCGATCTGCTCGAACACGTCGAAGACGTGCTGCTCGACCGCCGCCCCGACGCCACCGAACGGCTCATTCAATTTGCCGAAACGGTGAAAAAACAGGCCGGCGGCGACGCCGTGGCCGACGAAGCCTGGCGCAACGAGCCGGTCGACAAACGCCTCAGCCATTCGCTGGTGAAAGGCATTGTCGATTTTATCGAGGCCGACGTGGAAGAGGCCCGGCAAAAATATCCCACCTCGCTGGAAATCATCGAAGGCCCGCTCATGGCCGGCATGCAAGTGGTAGGCGACTTGTTCGGCGCCGGCAAAATGTTTTTGCCGCAGGTCGTTAAAAGTGCCCGCGTCATGAAAAAAGCCGTGGCCTATTTGCTCCCGTTCATGGAAGCCGAAAAAGCCGCCTCCGGCGCGGGCGACAAGCCGCGCGGCAAGGTGCTGCTGGCCACCGTCAAGGGCGACGTGCACGACATCGGCAAAAACATCGTCGGCGTCGTGCTGGGCTGCAATAACTATCAAGTGATCGACCTGGGCGTCATGGTTCCCTGCGAACGCATTTTAGATACGGCTCGCAAAGAAGGCGTCCACATGATCGGCCTCAGCGGACTCATTACGCCCAGCCTGGACGAAATGGTGCACGTGGCCCGTGAAATGGAGCGGCAAGAAATCGAACTGCCGCTCTTGATCGGCGGCGCAACGACCAGCGCCAAGCACACCGCCGTGAAAATTGCGCCGCAGTACAAACAGCCCACGATTCACGTGCTCGACGCTTCCCGCGCCGCCGGCGTCGTGGAAAAACTGCTGAATCCCCAGCGGCGTGACGAACTGGTGCGCAACAACCAAACGCAGCAAAAGCAACTCGTCGAATCGTACAACCTGCGACAGCAAATCAAGCTGGTGCCGTATGATGACGCCGTGACCCATCGCTTCCAAACCGATTGGCCCGCACTCGCCGCCGCCGGACAAATCGCCAAACCGTCGTTCACCGGCCGCCGGGTGATCGACAGCCTGCCGCTGGAAACGCTGCTGCCCTTCATCGATTGGTCGCCGTTTTTCCTCACCTGGGAGCTTAAGGGCAAATATCCGCGGATTTTCGACGATCCGAATGTCGGCCCCGAAGCCAGCAAGCTGTTCGACGATGCCCGGCGGCTGCTCGACAAAATTGTGAAAGAAAAACTGCTCACCGCCAAAGGCGTGTACGGCTTCTGGCCTGCTGCGTCCATCGGCGACGATGTCGCGCTGTATACCGACGACACCCGCCAGCGCGAACTCACCCGCTTTCATTTCCTCCGCCAGCAATGGGAGCGCAAAGGGCAGCACGATTTTCTCTCGCTGGCCGATTTTATCGCCTCGGCTGAAACCGGCCTGCCCGATTACCTGGGCGCGTTCGCCGTCACCACCGGCCTGGGCTGCGACGAGCTGGCTAAAAAATTCGACGCTGACCACGACGATTACAACAGCATCATGACCAAAGCTCTAGCCGACCGCTTAGCCGAAGCGTTTGCAGAATATCTGCACCAGCAGGCCCGCGCCGATTGGGGTTACGGCCGCAGCGAAAATTTGTCGGCCGATGATCTCATTGAAGAAAAATATCGCGGCATTCGCCCCGCCGCCGGCTATCCCGCCAGTCCCGATCACACCGAAAAACGCATTCTGTTCGATTTGCTCGACGCCGAACGTCAGGCCGGCATCACGCTCACCGAAAGCTACGCCATGTGGCCCGCCGCCAGCGTCAGCGGCCTGTACTTCGCCCATCCGGCCAGCCGCTACTTCGCCGTCGACCGCATCACCCGCGACCAGGCCGAAGCCTACGCCCGCCGCAAAGGAATGCCCCTGGCCGAAATCCAGCGCTGGCTCTCACCCAACCTGGGCTACGATCCGTAGGTCTACTCCCTCGCCCCTTGTGGGAGAGGGTTGGGGTGAGGGGTGATTCCTTCGCGCAAGCCGTTGTCGCTCCAGTCGCGGTTGCCGGCGCACTTTCATTCCGCTGTGCCCTGAAAGGGAGCAAGTGAGCACGGTCGCCATAACTGGTGACCGAGCGCAAGAATGTGGTAAAATGGCCCGTGTCGTTTGCCAGAAATATATCACAGGAGTCAGTCTATGATCGGACATCCGGACGTTATAGAACACCGTGAGGATGTTTCGCGATTCATGATCCACCTCACACGCGATGATTCCAACGAGTGGAAAGGCGGTGGCGGGACAGCCAGGCAGAACTTCCTCGACATTTACCGTCAACGGACGATTCTGGCGCTAAGGGCTCATTGCCTACACGCATGGAAGATGACATCATCGCAGGAAATGAAGTGTCGAGTCGCATGCTTTAGCGCAATGCCTCTGTCTTCAATCAAGCATATCGCAAAACCGATTCAGTGCCGTCAAATCGGATTGGAGCCATACGGCTTCGTCTTCAAGCGCAACTTCATCATTGAAAAAGGAGGGCAAGAGGTTACGAACGTCAACAGCTATGCAGGAAACGACGCCGTTCGAGCCAGCTACGATCGCGCTTTTGAAATCGCGGCAAAGAACAATTTTACTGGCAAGTTGTGGCGACAACTCCCATTCGTGAGCGCTATGAACGAGCGATACGATTTCTTTTGGGAACGCGAATGGCGGGTTTTGGGTAATGTCGAATTCATCTACAGCGATCTAGTTTGCGTGATTCTTCCGGAAGATAGTAACGGCCCGCTGAAGTTCGGGCTTGCACAGAAGGGTATTTCATGGATTTCGCCTGAGTGGGGGCTGGAGCGAATCGTCGAAGAACTGGCTGACCAGCAGAAAAGAACCCGCCGTCTGAATCCGCAGGCAGTTAAGCAGGTCACTCAGCGCAGGTTCTCAAACGCATGACTTTTAGGCCTTAACGGGCCTCGGCAGACTACCGAGTTGCAAATCCCGTGGCCCATGGATTCAGTTTTATGGTAAACTGTCATGAGGAGCGTGCAGCATGGCCACCGTATCTTTTACTTTGCCCGAAAGCATCGAACAGCAGCTTCGCGCGCAGCTTGGCGATTTGTCGGCCGCTGCTAAAGAGGCGGCCTTGGTGGAACTTTACCGCCAAGACAAGCTGAGCCATCATGAGTTGGGCGTGGCGCTGGGTTTATCGCGTTTTGAAGTCGACGGACTGCTCAAGCGGCATCACGTTACGGAAGATTTGATGACCATCGAAGAGTTCAATCGCCAGCAAGAAACTTTAGACAAGCTGCTCGGCAAGTGATTGTTGTATCAGACACGAGCTCGCTGAACAGCAGCGCCTGATCGACCGAATTCTTGGGAGACATGCAGCCTTAACCCAAAAAATGCTTTGAATTTGCGTCGTCATCGTCCTCGCGTCCTTCGCGATCTTTGCGGTTAAGAATTCGTTCGCCTGCTGCTCCGAGTCTCTGAGTCTCCGTGGTGAATTCTTCCTCTGCGTTCCTTCGCGACCTCCGCGGTTCAATCCTCCGCCTGCGGCCGGCGGCGGTGTTGTTTTTTTAAGGAGTGCGTGTGCTTTTCGGCGCGGCGGCGTTGGTGGGAGGCTTTGGTTGGCTTCGTCGGTTTGCGACGCTTCGGAGGAATGGCCACGGCGGCGATCAGTTCGCGGAGCTTTTCCAAGCAATCGCGCTGGTTTTGGCCCTGCTCGCGGAAACGCTGGCTGTTGATCACGATTTCCCCGGCCGCGGTCATACGCCGGCCATAGCGGGCCAAAAAACGCTGCCGCACGTCCAGCGGCAAGCTGGGGCTCACTTGCACGGCCCACCGCAGCACCGCTTTGGTGTTCACCTTGTTCACGTTTTGCCCACCGGGTCCGGAGCTGCGCGCGAATGAGAACCGCAGCTCATCGTCGGGAATGCGAATGCGGGAAGAAATGAACAGCATCAATGCCTCAGGGAGCAATCAACTGCTCAAATGTCGTCTTGCTTTCGCGCAACAAACCTTCGTAATTGTCCGGCGGCACTTCGTCGCCGAACAATTCGACATCGAAATCGCCGGCGTAGCCTCCGGCGCACAAGGCGGCAATCAATTCCTTCAGCGGCACGCAGCCCCGGCCCAAAGGCGTGCGGTGCTGCTCTTCGTCCGGCGGATGTCCGTCGGCCAAATGCACAATCGCAATGCGGCCGGCCAAGCGCTGGGCTTTCTCCAAGGCGCCGGCGCCGCTGCCGGAGTGATAGGTATCGAACGAAAGTCGAACGTAGGGACTGGCAATCCGGTCAATCACGTCGACCGCGTCTTCCAGCGACGTCAAAAACGTGC
>DATJYL010000144.1 GCA_035499655.1 Pirellulales bacterium | reverse complement strand
TGGCAGTGATGTTCGCAGCAGCAAGAATCACCGCAACCGCAGCTCGGGGCAGCAGCGCAACCGCAGCTGGGAGCGGCGGCGCAACCACAGCTAGGCGCGGCAGCGCAACTACATGTTGACTCACAACAACAGGACGACTCGCAACAGTCGCCCCAATGATGGAACGCCTTCGCATCGGCGGCGCCCAACAGCAAGGCGCTGGCCAGCGAGGCCACCGCCAACAAGACTTGACGTTTCATGGGGAGGAACTCCTAAATACGAACTGGGGTGGATCGGCACGTTCGATCATGCCAACCGCGTCGGCCACCGCGATCGCCTGCCCACGCATTTCGCGATCTCGGGCTTCAGGCTGCCAAGGGGTGGCCACAACTATGTGGCACGATCTATGCGTGGTATCGTCCAGCTAGCATGGACCATTTAGCCAGATTGCCGATTTTCAGCAGGTGGCAAAACTTCAACAGGCCGCAAACTCCGTGCGTGCTAGCTATGCCGAGAAAGATAAGATGTGCCGCCTGGCGCGATTAGAATTGCGCCTGGCACATCCGAATTGATACATTCGATATCGTCGGCTTATCTGCCACTTTGATTTCCTTCCACCGCCGACGGCTTTGTTTGCTCAACAGAAGTATTCTCGGGTTGGATCAGCGCTTCGGCTTCTTTGCGAAAAAGTTCCAGCGTTGCCTGGCGGTTCCACGTCGGCGATGTCTTGATTTCCTCGTCCGTCGCGGCTTCAAGCTCAATGAGCAATTGCTTTGCTTCCACTTTGTCGCCCAATTTCCACTTAGTCATTGCCAAAAAGAATTTTGGATATGCGGTCGATGTCATTGCGGAGCCTGCGTTTTCCTCTGCAGCGATCGTTGCGGCCAGGCGTTTTTCCGCTTCGTCATAATTAGCTGTGCGGTATAGCAAAATTCCTAGGGTATCGATATACGTTACATTTTCGGGCGCTTTGGAGACTAAATCTTTCGCGACCTGCAGGGGCACGTTGAGGTCCTCCACCGCACCAGCGGCCAAACCGCAAGTCCAGGTAAACCAACGACGGTCCAAGTCGTTTTCCGACGCTGCAAATTGTTTTGTCATGGCATTGCAGGCGGTGTGGTAACCGGCCAAATCGCCCCCCTTAAGTCGCAGCAACGCCCACCGATATTGCTCGTCCGATTTGCCGGATTGCTGGTCCGCTAACTTGTCAAGATTTTTGACCGCAGCTTCGTAATCTCCGTTTCCGATTTGCGCAAACAAAAGTGCCGAAATGGCGTCCTGGTTTTGATACTCCGTTAACTCGCATGCTTTGGTCGCAAGCTCCAGGGCCCGCTTGGGATCACGCAGCTCGGCTTGCGGCGAAATTGCTAAGCCGGTCACCAATCTCGGCAGTTTTCCCAAGTCGGTCTTGTGGACGTCTCCCTGACGAAGCGATTCCTCATACATCCGCGCGACGACTGCTTGGAATTCCACAGCCCAATCATTGCGACCCAAAAGTACACAGACATCCCTAATGTTCAGCAGTGGATCGACGCGCCGAATGTTTTCCGTCGTCTCGATCGACTTTAGATTCGAGTGCACCTCTTCCAGAACCGCCAGCGCCGCCGATTTGTCGCCGGCCAGCTGGCGGCAGTTAGCTAAGCACCAGGCCGTATACAAACTATCGATATGGGTCGGCCCCAGCACGCGGTAGCGCACGGCCAGCAATGGCTCAAACACATCGGCCGCTTCTTGGTATCGCCCAAGTTCTCGCAGACACGAGGCATAGTTGTACGACGCAAACATTGCTTGCGGATCATCTTCACCCTTTAAATCGCGCAATCCAGTCGCAGCAGGTTCCGCGAATTGAAGCGCCTTTTCAAGCTGATTGTCCCAGCGCAGCTCCCAAGCGTATGTATTTTCGGCTTGCAAAGTCAGAGGATGATGCGGTCCTAAGGTGTCCGACGCTTTCCGATATAATTTCTCGCCGAATGTCACGTTGCCAGGATCACCCAAATCCATGTGTACCAGGCTCAAATTAATTCCGGTTTGGATCGTATCGGGGTGACTCTCTCCAAGAACTTTGGATTGATCGGCTAAAGCAGACTCCAGCACCCGTTTGGCTTCGCTGTACTGATTTGCATTGTGTAGCGCCAGCCCCAAATTAGAAAGGCTCTTCAACGTGCTTGGATCTCGATTGCCGGCCAACGTACGGTGCAAGGCAACGGCCTTCTGGAGTTGCTCAACCGCTTTTTTTGGTTCGTCGATAGCGGTATACACCTCGCCGAACCGATCGTGGATCACAGCACAAAGCTCCGGGTCGTCCTGAAAGCGTTCCTCAATCTTTCCAGCCGCCGCATCGAGTGCCTCGACTAAACCAATCCCCGCGTGCCCGCCGCGGCTGGGGTCGGCCTGGCCGAACACCGCCTCGGTGAAAAACGCATTCACGCCTTCAGCACGCTTCTGCTGCAATTCCGCTTTGGCCAATGAACTTTTGGCCGCCACCGCTTCCCGCGAGGCCGAAGCGGCAAAGTACGACGACACCGCGACCCCGGTCGCCAAAATGGCAAACACGGCCGCCGCTAGTCCTGCTACCGTCGGATTTCGCCGGCACCACCGCCAGCTACGTTCCAGCCGGCCAGTGGGCCGCGCTAAAATCGGTTCCCGCCTCAGCCAGCGCTGCAAATCGTCGGCCAGTGCCTGCGCGGTCTGGTAGCGCTTGCCCGCGTCTTTCTCCATACATTTCAGTGTGATCGTTTCCAAATCTCGCGGAATCCGACCGTTTAGTTTCCTGGGGCTGGGCGGTTCTTCGTTGAGAATCTGGACCAGCAGCATCCGCGCTTCGCCCCGGAACGGTAGCTCGCCGGTAAGCAGTTCAAATAGGATGACGCCCAGCGAGTAAACGTCGCTGCGTCGGTCCGCCCGATGCCCTTCCCCTCGAGCTTGCTCGGGCGACATGTAGGCGGGCGTGCCCAACACTTGCCCTTCCACGGTCATGGCAACTTCGCCACTTTCCCGTCGCGCCAATCCGAAATCGATGACGTGCGGCTCGCTATCCTGATCCAGCATGATATTGCTCGGCTTCAGGTCGCGGTGCACCACGCCTGCCTGGTGCGCGTGCTGAAGCGCCTCGGCAATTTTCACGACCAATTCAGCCGACTCGCGTGAAGTTAACCTTTGCCCGGTCAGCCACTCGTTCAGGTTGGCGCCGTCGATAAAGTCGGTGACGATGTACACCGTGTCGTCTTCACGCCCCACTTCATGCACGCCGGCAATGCGTGGGTGCTTTAACTGGGCAGCGGCCCGGGCATCACGCAGAAACATCTCTGTCTGTTGCGGATCAAGGTCTTTCTGCCGCGGAATTTTGATGGCGACAGTTCGCTGTAGTTGTGTATCGCGGGCTTTCCAGACAGCGCCATAACGGCCAACCCCTACTTGTTGTAGGAGCTCGAAATGCCCCAGCACCTTCACGCCAGGCCGATACGTGCAGGTGGCGTCGGTGCCCGATAAGCTGAAACTGCTCCCGCACGCCGGGCAAAGAATGTCCGCCCACGATTCCTGCTCGACCGAGTCGAACGGCACATGGCAATGCGGACAGCGGATTTGCACGCGTCACCTTTCAAGTTCGGCAAGAGATGTTTCCCTTCGATCCTGGAATGCTCTACCGATTATCACCGCGTGGCTGTGGTTTGTACAGCAAACCGCCGGCGGCCAAATGTGGTGCGCAATGTACCGCAACTCCGCCTACCCCTTGACATTCTATGGAATCAGCGTGGTTCCCATTTCGTGCGAGCCTGGAATGACAGGTCTGGTTCTGTTTGGCGATGGCAAATTCCATTTCACCTCCGAGGACAAAACATTCGAAGGCCGTTTTCATTCGGTATTGCTGCGTTTCAATCCGAAAGATGCAGATTCGATTTTGAAGCTGGAACAAGGCAAGCAGTCCACTGATAAGGGAGTTTTCGAAATGGCCAGGCAGATCACGGGGGGCGTTTTCCGGCATTCCTATCACAGCGGCATGGAAGCGCTAATTCCGCCTGAGGGTGCGTTTTCCGCGGCCCTGAACTCGCAGGGATACGGAGACCTTTTGATCTCGGTAGCGGACAAAGAAACTATCGTCTACAGCTTTACCGACAACAAGCCGCTGTATGAGAAGAAGTAACTCGTCCTAACAGATTCTTTCTGGCGCACAGCTCACCGCGTCGCCATCGATAGCGCCAACAAATACGGCACCGGGTTACTGCCCAGCGCATTCAGCACGGTGCCGCCGGCGGTAAAGCAGTGCGTGACCCAATCGGGCTGGCCATATTTTTCCAAGGCCGCGCCCCCTTCACCGCCGCCGACATACACCTCGACGCCGGCAGCTTTCATCCGCTTGAGCTGGCCGATGAAATTCTTCGTGCCGGCTTCGAAGCGCGGATCTTCGAACATGCCGAACACGCCGTTGTGAAAAGCCACCGGTTTGGAATCGCTTGCGCCCGCTGAAGATTTTGCGGTGGCGATGAACGCTCCCACTTTTTGAGCAAAAAACTCGCTGGTTTTTGGACCGACGTCAAACTGCTGATCGCCCGGACCAATGGTTTCCGACGCCCTGCCGTCCTGCAAAATGAAATCGACCGGTAGCACAAATTGAATCCCCTTTTTGCGCCCCGCTTCGATCATCCCCCGGGCCTGGGCAATTCGCTCCCGCGCAATGAAATACGGCTTCTCCGCATGAGCGGGGTCTTCGGCCACGCCCAGACAAAACTGCTTGCCGTCGATTTCGGCGGCCGCTTTTTTTAGCGCCATCGCCAGCGAGCCGGCAGTAATTACCCAGCGAATCGTGCCGCGGTCGATCATCGCCTGCAGGTCGTCCAGCTTGTCGGTTTTCAGCCCGCTGAATACGACCAGCGACGCTTTCAAGCACCGCTGCATTGGGCCATCGAATTCGCCGCCCACATAGTTGCCCAAGGCCACGCGGTCCATCGCCGCCGGAATAATGGCAGACGAACTATCGAGGCTGCCCGCCGACAACGCTTCGTTCACATACACGGTGGCGATTTTCGTAGCGAACTCATTGGTCAGTGACGCCAACTTCGGGGCCAACCCAGGCAAATCGTGGGGCGTGGCATCCCACAACACGCGCTCGATTACGTAGCGCCGCGTGTTTTCCAGCACAAGAACATCGCCAGGCTGGCTGTTGCGAACGGCATCCGCCACGGCGGTTGTGATTTTGTTGGTTCCTTCGTCGAGCCAGTCACTCACCAGCGGCACTTTTCTCCCAAGCAGTTCTCCAAGCCGAGCCGCGACTTTGTTCAGCGAACCCTCCGGCTTGCGCCCGATGTGGCCAAATACGATTTGTTTCCATCCTTGTTCGATGCCGAACTTCAACGTACTGACCATGGAGCGTAGCCGTTCGTCCCCCTCGCCAATTTTTGCGCCGGGTTTGGCATCGACATCGCCGCGCACCAGGACGACGGTTCCGCGGGGTACATTTTCCAAAGCTTTCAGCCGCGGAATGGCCCCCAAATAATCGCCCAAAGTGTTGTGCGGAGCGGGTTCGGCCCCTAACAACATGCGGCACCAATTCAGCATTTTTTGATCAGACACTTGCATACGGCTTCTCCACAAAGAACCTGGCAGCTCGAAAATCAATCGCTGGGCGTTTGAGCGATGGACAAGCGCGGGGCATAAATTTGCCTCGCACGAACTTTGTTCAAGATAGCAAAGATTCGCCCCTAAGTGCAGGAGTCGGCGAAGGCGACACAAGCCGATGATTTTCGGAAAGATCTTATTTTGTCGCCGGTTCGATTTGCCACGCCTCCAGCGCGCCTTTAGCGTCGCCCTGGGGCTTATCGAACACTTTAGAAATGAGCAGCAATCGCTGGTCGCCGAATTTGCCGGCGGCCAGACCAGCCAACGAGGAGCCTGTATTGAATGAATCGACCGGCTTTCCGTCGGCGGCGAGAATATGGATTGAGCCATCCGGGCCCGCAATCAGCCATTCCTTGGCGCCATCGCCGCTGAGGTCACCTGTGGTGATGACTTCAATCGGCCTGGCATGCACACCCACCGGCAGGTTGTAATCCCACAATTCTTTTCCATCGAGCGAAATTCCCAAGGCAATGTTATCGCCGCTAGTGGTGCCGACCAAGGTGCAGTAGCTGTTTTTTCCGTGGCCATCGAGATCATCCGCGACAATGTAATACACATTACGGTTGGGAAAACTGACTTCCTTTTCCAGCTTGCCATCCGCGTCGAACATAACAATGCTTCCCCGGTTATGCGTGCAGAGCAGTTTTCGATGTCCTTGCTCGTCCGGTTCGGTCGTGGCCATACGGAATACGAATTGAATAGAGCGATCGCGCCACAGGCGATCGCCGTCCAACGACACTCCCTGCACGCCCAAATCACCCCAGTAACCCACATACAGTTGCGGCTTGCCGTCCCCTTTGAGATCGACTAATTGTGCGTCCCAGACGCCCTGAGTGGAGCTGTCTTCAGGCTTGGGAAAAGCTAGAATTCGTTTCCAATTTTCGTCGAACACAAACAGTTGCGGCTGAGCGTTGGCTGCCGCGACAAAATAGCGTTTGCCGTCATGATCGACCGCGGTGCGCAAATAATTGACCACGGCGTTTTCGGGAATATCGAGCTGGTGGCGGGCGATCGTTTTTCCGTCTTTATCTAGCTCGGCCACGGTTCGCCAACCGTCGAACGCTAGAATGCGCGGCTGGCCGTCGGTGCCATTCAGCACCAGGATATTACCGGGGTCTTTTAGATCTGCGGACCACAGTTTGGTAAGCTTGAAATTCTTGGGCTCACTGATCGGGGCGGGGGGGGCCGGTTGAACTTCCTCGACCAATTGTTTCACCAATTTTGCGTCGTCCGGCACGGCAAACTTAAACGCATCACCGCCGGGGGCCTTAAAACTGGCGTTGTTGAAGTCGATGGTTGTGGTGACGTTGGTCACCGGCGTATCGATGCCCGGCACTTGCTCCTTTTCGACCGTTGGCAATTCGATCCGCCGCAGGATATTATCTTGCTGATCGATCCAGAGCGTTACCGTTCCATCCTGCTTGTCTACCTGCACGCGATTACACGGATGCCCTTCGAAGGTGTCCGGCGCTATCAGCTTAGGCGGCTGCATTGCATCTTGCAAAAATTGCGCAAGCGTGGTGTCGGTCATCAACAGTCCAATTTGTACTGGAGCCCCGCCGGGCCCCTGGACCAACGTCGAATACAATTGGGGATCGCGAATGATATCTTCCACCGTGAGCTTGTCTGGCGCGGGGACTTTCAACACCAAATTAGGAACGACATCAACGGCAGCCCAAAAGTTTTCGCCGTCGCAGACCACCCGAGCGCCGTAGCATTCCAGGCGCAATTTGTTAGGGCGCTGGAAGGCGGTGGAAAAGTCAAATAATTGCTCCATAGTCTGCTTGTCTTTGTCAAACCGATGGTGCACTTGGGCGTTGTCGGCATAATCGGTTGCTTGGCGATAGGCGGCTTCCATGTCTTTCAGCACTTGATCGGCGGTCCGTTTTTCGGGTAGCGGCGGAGTGGCTGCCGCGTTGGTTTGCGGATCGCCGGGAGTTGATGCCGTCGTATTATTGTGGCCGGGTGAATTGGCGGAGGCGTTCGTATCGCTGCCCCAACAGCCCGCGGTCAATAGCATGCCGGCGGCGAATATAATTAGGGCGAGTAATCGCAACGTGTCTATTACGCCAGCGTCCTCATGGTAGGCGATAGCGTACGTGCCCGAACGGTTTTCGATCCATGACATTTCGATGGCTGACTTCATGTCAAAATGGCCTGTCGTATAGAGTTCAGAAACGGTGTGTCCGGCCGGATTATCGGCAAGAGCGCCGCTTGGGTAAAGCTCGAATTGGTCGTAGATATTCGGTTCCAGAGAGTCCATTGGGCTGCTTGACCGGCAGTAATTGGTCGCGCTATGATGCGCTGGGCCGATCGTGGAATATCGTAGGGGCGTTAAACCGGCTTCTTCGACCAAAAAACACTGTGAAAAGCGCCTTGGAATCGTTCTGCTAGCATGATCTCGATCTTAAAATACGGCGTAGATGCCAGCTTACGCCTAGATTTGTCCCCCGAGGCATTAGTGACCGACTGCGCGGCGCCGCCTGGCATGGACGATTCGGACACCGTGAGCGCTGCCGCACAAGCAACCCAAACCCCGTTAGATTTTCCTCCGCTTCGTCAAGCGACGGTTCCCGGAGACCATGTCGTCATTGCCCTGGGGCCAGCCGTTCCGCAAGCGGCAGATGTCGTCTCGGCAATTGTGACTGAGTTGCTTTGTGGCGGCGCCGCTGCCGAGGATGTGACGGTTTTGCAAGCGTCGGGCTCAACCGCATTGTATCCGTCCGCGGATGGATTGAAGCGTAACTTAGATCCTCGCAAACGCCTGCCTCCGGAATTACGGGATGCCGTACAACTGGCGACGCACGATCCGGCGCATCGCAACGGCTTGAGCTATTTGGCCGCCGACTCCCAGGGCTTGCCGATTTATTTGAACCGTTTGTTGTGCGACGCCGATTTGGTGATTCCCGTGGGTTGCCTGCGGCTGGACGATCCGGCTCACCGCAATGGCAGTACGGGGATATGGAACGATACGATTTATCCGACATTTAGCGATCTGGCGACGCTCGATCACTTTGCACCGAACGGTGTGCCACTTACCGCGGGCCAAATTGCACATCGCCATCGACAAGTCGACCAGGTGGCGTGGTTGCTAGGCGTACAGATTACGGCCCAAGTTGTGCCGGCGGCAGGGGACAAAACTTTGCGCGTATTCGCAGGCATTCCGGAAGCGGTGTTCCGACAAGGACGTGCCGTTTGCCAATCGGCCTGGGAGCGAAAAGTGCCACGGCGAGCGAGCTTGGTTGTGGCGGGCGTGGGAGGTGGAAGCGTTCAACAAACGTGGATGAATGTTGGCCGCGCTTTAGAAGCGGCGCTGCGGGTTGCCATCGACGGGGGCGCCATCGTGCTGTGTACGGAATTGGACGAACCTCTCGGTCCAGCCCTCAAACTGTTGGCCCATTCTACTGACACTGCCGCAACACAAATGCGACTGAGGAAGCAACGCTCGGCCGATGCTTCGCTGGCCCGCCTCCTGGCCGAGTCGCTCGAGCACGTCACGGTTTATCTTCTCAGCGATTTGACGGAGGAAGTTGTATCGCCGCTAGGATTTGCCCATGTGAACGATGCTGCAGAAATCGTCCGCTTAGCCACGCATTACGATTCTTGCATTTTGTTGCCCGACGCGCAGCATGTATGGCCCACGGTAGAAGGTGAAGAGCCGTACATGGCGGCGTCTGAGCACTAGACGATTATCCGAATGCACAAAACCTCACCCGCGTTTGAACGGCAGTATTCGGCAATCACACAGGGCGTGGGAATGGTCGAATTCAGCAATCGAACGCAAATCGAATTCAGCGGTTCCGATCGGGCGACGTTTCTGCACAACCTGTGCACAAATGCAGTGCGGGACATGCCGGTTGGAAAAGGCTGCGAGGCGTTCGTGCTGAACGTAAAAGGGCATGTCGCCGGTCATGTGTTCTTGTTTGTTTGTCCGGAATCCATCGTGTTGGAGAGCGTTCCCGGTCAGTCGGAAAAACTGCTTGCGCACTTTAATCGCTATTTAATTCGTGAAGACGTGCAATTGGCCGATCGCTCGCAGACCTGGGCGGAATTGATGTTGTCTGGGCGGCAAGCCGACGAATTGTTGATGAAGGAAGGATTGCCGTCGCTGTCGGAGCAGTTCTCTCACGCGGCTTGCCAACTGGCCGGCAGCAGTGTGTGGCTGCGAAAGACGAATTTGGCCGGTCCTGACAGTTACTTATTGGCGTGCCCCCGAGAATTCCTAGAGGACGTGCGATCGACGCTGAAAGCTGCCGGGGCATTGCCATGCGGCGAAGAGGCCTTCCAAGCAGCGCGCATCGAAAACGGTACGCCGCTGTTTGGCCAGGATGTAAGCGAAGAAAACTTGCCGCAGGAAATCGATCGCAATCGGTCTACCATAAGTTTCACCAAAGGCTGTTATTTGGGGCAAGAAACCGTGGCTCGCATCGATGCGTTGGGACACGTGAACCGTTTATTGCGCGGCGTGGTGTTTTCTGGAGAAGCCGTTCCGCCGCCGGAAACGCCGCTGCACAGGGGCCCAGGAAATGGCGGAGGTGGCGTCGGTACTGAGGGCAAAACGGTGGGTCGCGTGAGCTCAGCCTGCTGGTCGCCGCGGTTGAACGCTCCCTTGGCGTTGGCACTGATTCATCGCGAAAGTGCCGCGGCAGGCGCAGTTTTCCAGTCGCCGTGCGGCGCAGCCAAAGTGGTGGCATTGCCGCTGAGCAAAGAATAATCGCGCCGAGGAAAGTAAACCGAGAGACAGGGCGGAGCAGCCCAGGTTTAGAATGCGGGCTGATTTATCCCGCCTTGGCCTGAAGATCGATCTCCGCAGGAAAAGTGGGCTGGGCAGCGGATACCAATGGCACAACGGGCGGTTCGAGTTCGTCAACATCTTGCCGGAGCTTGAGCGTGACGCTGCGTGGCGGCCGGCGCTCCTGCGAAAAGCCGCGTGTGCCACCGTGGAAAAACTCCACCATCGGCGCCGCTGCACTGTCGGCGAACTCTGCCGTAAGACGTTGCAGCATTTCGCGCCAGGGCAAACCACTGCGGAAAATCAGCCGGTAGGCGGCTTTCAATACGATAATTTGCTCTGAGGTGAAGCCGTTTCGCTTTAGTCCGACTAAGTTCAATCCAACAACGTCTCCGGTTAAACCGTCGACGGTCACAAACGGCGGAACATCGCGCACCACGCGGGCATGTCCGCCAATCATCGCCATGCGGCCGATGCGGCAAAACTGATGCACGGCCACCGCTCCGGAGACAAACGAACGATCATCCACCGTTACGTGCCCTGCCAAGAGACAATTGTTGGCCATGATCACATGATTTCCCAGGCGACAATCGTGTGCGACGTGAGCGCCTGCCATCAGGTAGTTGCCATCACCGAGAATCGTGGCAGCCTCCGGCTTTAGCGCCCGATGCACCGTGACAAATTCACGGATCGTGTTGCCCTCTCCGATGAGAACCAGGCCGGTTTGTTCTGGACAACGCACGTGCTGGGGCAAACCACCGATGACCGCACTTTCGCAAACGGTATTGTGTGGTCCTAAGCGCGAACCGCTTTTAACCACAACGTGGCCGGCCAGATGGCAGCCTTCGCCGACGACGACGTCGTCCTCGACAATGGCGAATGGTCCAATTCGCACATCGCGGCCAATTTGAGCTTGCGGACTAACAACCGCCAAAGGGTGGATATTCACCGGCGGGAATCCTCAGGATGTTCTGCGTGGTGGGTCGAATGAGTTGTGACCGGCTCGGCAGGGTCGTGTCGCAATGGCGTGCAGGCCCTTCATTTCTACTGAAATCTAAAGGGGCGGTTGGGGCTTTCGCCCCGCTGCTTGCCCGACGGTATGTATCGGCTGTAAGGTAGAGATCGGTTCAACCGGATGTCGCTGAGACAACTTATTGAGGAACCATTTCCTGCTGGCGGTTGGCCCCAAGAGATGCCAAATGTTAAATTGTTCCGATTGGGCCAACCCGATTGGGCCGGCAAAAGTTGTCTCATCGTTAGCCGTTTCCAGGCCTTATGAGCAACCGATTCACACTAACCACGCATATTTAGGACCAGTATTATGCCCGAAAGCCATTTGCTCTACGACGAGGCCGACAAACTTAAAGATGCCGGCAAGCTGGACGAAGCGGTAGCGAAGCTGCAACAATTGCTTGCCGCGGACCCCAATTACACGTTGGCCCACTCGGCGTTGGCGGTGATCTATACACGGCAAAAACGGCATGAAGAAGCCATTGGTCACGCCATTCGAGCATGCGAATTGGAGCCGAACGATCCGTTCAGCTTCACGGCCCTGAGCGTGACTTTTCAGCGGGCGGGAAAAATTCCCGAAGCTGAAGACGCCATGGCTCGCGCGCGCATGCTGCAGATGAGCCATTGAAATGGGAGTTTGACCGCTGCGGCGCCTCACAGACTGGCGAGGATCAAGTTCGTCGTCCGACCAGACGCTTTTGAATGTCGGTTTCCAGCACGCCAAAGGCTTCTTCATGCCGCTGGACGGTCAATTGCAAGGCGTGCAGCATTCGTTTGGCGGTGAAATAGTTGGTGACAATCCGCTGAGTAATTACCACGGGCTCATTGGGGACACCGATCGGTTGCGGATTCAAACCAAAGTCGATAATCAATTCTTCAGGAGTGCCGGTGACGCGGCAGAAATTGGCATAGCACGAGATGGCGCTGGCATCTTTGACTTCGATTCGCTGCCGTTGCGGCGGAACTTGCCCCTCGGCAGCTTCCGTTCCGGGACGAACTCCATCTTTTTCCAATTCAGTGGGTTTTGACACCGCGATGCTCCTTGTTACGGGTAGTGTAGTTCAAATAGCAGTCTAGAGGACGGGATGCGATTCGGCCAGATGTGTTTTTCCGCGTCGCGGCTTCATTCGAAACGTACCAGGTTCTTGCCGCGATTGGGTCCTCAACCGTTAAAGTTTAACACTCCTGACCCTCGGTTTGCCTGACACCGATCCTGGGCTTTTCCTTTTTAATTGTCCCAGCGGCTACAGGGTAAAGTCCAACTTCTTCAGCATTGATTCGTATTGCGATTTTTCCAAAGGCGATAGATCGTCCGGGTTGAACTTCAACTCTTTAGCACGTTGTAAGGACGCCCTGGCGGCAACTTCATCCTTGGATGCGGTTTGAGCCATAGCCAGGTGCACGAATTGGATGGGTTTGGGCTCGGTGGCGATGACACAATCGGAAAGATCGGACAGCGCCTGCGCGACATCACCCTTACTCAGGTAGACCACCCCCCGCGTGTCGAGCATATCGGATTGCGGCCCAAAGGTGTGAATGGCTTCGTCGATGAGTTTGACCGCTTCATCTCGATTTCTTCCTTGCATGGCCAGCAGGAAAGCCAAATTATTAAGGATCACGGAACGTTGGGTAGCCGGCACATCTGATCGGGCCAGAATGGCGCGATACAGTTTTTCGGCATCGTCGTAACGGCGTTGGAAGTCGCGAAAATCAGATAACTCCATTTGTAACTGCCAGGAATCTGGATCTTCTTTGAGTGCTCGATCCAACCATTGCTCCACGCGCTGAATTTGTTCCGGCGTCGGAGGAGTGACGTTTTGACGCAGCGTCCCCAAGCCGATTTGGATCATTAGCGGAGCCGGAAAATACTTACGATTTTGCTCGCACAAATTGAGCACCGTGTCAACCTTGCCCCGTTGTGCATAAAAAATTACCAGCGTAGGAAGTTGCTCGGGTTCGTAACTCACATCCTCGCGGAACAATTTTTCCGCCTGATCGTACTGGCCAATTTGGACCAGATCGGAAGCAACCAAGCGCAATAATGGCCACTGATCTTTGGGGAGGGGGCGTTCCGTGGGAAGTAGCCGCAATAACACGGCTGCGGCCTCGGGACCGTGTCCCTGCATGGAGAGAGCACGGGCGGCCAACATCGCGACTTGCGGCGAGTTTTGCATTCCCAGGGTCTGTAAGGATTGCAGCCAGGTGACGGCTTCGTCGGCGGCTCCGCGCCGCAGCAGCATTTCGACAAACGTGATATAAACTTCTGGATCAGGCTTCGGCTGCGCTAACAGCGACAACATTTCTTCGCGGGCTGCAGGCCAGTTGTCAATTTGCTCGTAGAGCTTGGCCAAGACGAGTCGCTCGCGCCAATTCAAGGGACGGAGTTGTTTCAATTCGTCGAGCAAGCGCAGAGCTTGCCGCGACGAGGCGGGATCGCCACGATCAAACAGCAGCGAAATTCGGGCGGTCAAATCGTCCGCGGTGGGCTTTTCGCCTGGTAGTGAAAGCAATTCCAGCGCTTTCACGAATTGTTGATAGTCTTTGGACGCTGCCATTAATTGCGCCGTAGTCCGCCGCGCCCAGGCGTAGCATTCCTTGTCGGCGGGCTGGGTGGGCGTGGAGCTCATGATTTCATTGAGATATTTTTCGGCCTTCTCCACTTGATTGATGCGCAGATAAAAGGCGGCTACTTGTTGCAACAGCGGTAAACTTTTGGGTGATGTGGCCAAGGCCGACAAATACGATTGTTCCGCTTGAAGGGAGTCATTCAAAAACTCATATCCCTGCGCCAAGACTAAGGCACGCTGATCCTCAGGCAACTTGATTTGCGCCTCTTGCAACACCTGCAGGCCATCTTCCGGCTTCTTTTCGATTACTTTGAGCCGGATCAATTCAACCCACGCTTCCGCCAGGCCGGGGCTGAGTTCAATGGCCCGGCGAAACTCAGCTTCGGCTTCTGCTTGTTTGCCGGCGCGGGCCAACAATTCGCCGTGCAGCAGGTGCTCGCCGGCATTCGTGGAATCGTTGGAGAAGCGAGATTGCATACGATCCAGCGCGGCTTGAGGCCGTCCGGTATCGAGGTCGAGCATGGCTTGGATGCGGTCCATTTCCGCGTCGCCGGCGACCAGCGAGCCGTATGTTTCCAGCAATTCCAGCGCCTCGTCATTCCGATGCTGAGAATACAACAATTTCACCAATTGTCGAATGATCTCGCTGTTAGGTTGCCCCAATTCCAACACCTGATGCAAATGTTCAATGGCTTCGTCAATTTTGTTTTCCAGGATGTCAATTTGAGCCAACCATTTGGGTTGCTCCACCCAATCGGGACGAAGATCATTGATGTTTTGCAGCAAATCTCTCGCTTGGAGCAAGGTGCGCTTCTGGGCATCGTCCAGCACAATCGCGGCTTGCCCAGCGGCGACCGGTTTCTCATTTAGTTCTTGCAGAACCGACGAAATCATTACCGCCGCTTCAATGAGTTTGGTTTGCGCGGGGTCGCCGGCATCTTCCGTTTCGAACCACTGCTGGATTTGTTTCATGGTGGCTAGGTCGTGCATATCACGCGCCAAATCGAACCGGAGCAACTGGAATTGGGGATTTTGTGGATCCAATTGCACCGCCTGATCCCACAATTGCTTGGTGGTTTGGAGTTCTCCCACGCGGATGTACGCCGCACCCAAATTTGGGTACAGTTGCAAGCGGGCGTCTTTGGGGAGCTTTTCGATATCTGCGGCGACGGAGGCCAAACCCGATTTCAGTTCGTCTTTGGTTCCACCGGCGACAAACAGTGCATCAATTCGATCGGCAATCAGGCGGGGATCTTGGCGAATGCTCTCGGGCGCCGCTTCGATAATTCGCTGCGCCTCGGCCGGTTGACGCTGCTGAAGCGCCAATCTGACGGCCGCAGCAACTACGGAGATGTCGTCGGGATACTGCTTAAGGACGTCTTGCATCATTTGGCGGGCTTTGTCGTTTTCATCCTTGCGCGCCAAAATAGTGATTTGCGTCAGCGATGCCGCAGGTTCTTTCAGTAAATTCTGTGCGCGCATTTTTTCGAATAAGGCATCCACGGCTTGCCAATCTCGATCTTCCTTGGGTTTGCGCATTTGCTCTGCAATACGCAAGTCGAGAATGGCCTTCGTGACAAAGGGCATTCCCGTCATGTTGTTCCCTTGTTCCATCCAACTGGCCACGTGTTCGTAGTGCTTCAAGGCTTCCGCGGTCTTCCCGATGGCCATGTACGAAGCGGCCATTCCCAATTCACCTTGTGGCGTATCATGTAAATTGCCGGCGGCCTTCAACGCTTTATCGGGCTCATTCAGGCCGGTGTAACATTGCAGTAAAAGCAAGTCGATTCCGCGTGCCAACTGCGGAATTTTTCCGGCGCTTGTGCGCAAGTGTTCCAGTTGCTGTGCAGCTTCCCGATAGTTGCCCTCCGCCATCGTGATGCGGGCGGCGCTGTATTCCTGCAGTTCAGGTCTTTGTTTGCTGCCGGCGAGCTTTTTGAGAGTAAGCCGCGCGCCGTCATAATCTTTCTCTTGAAGTTGCTGTTCAAAATACATTTCCAGCAAGGGAATGCTGGCAGGCAACACCTTTAAGCCCGCATCCAAGCGTTGTTTTGTTTCCGTTGGATTTTTCTGCAGTTGCGCGGTCTGTGCCGACAGGACATAAAAACGATCGTCGTTGGGATAAAGCTTGAGGGCTTTTGCAATCAACGGTTCTGCTTCGGCAAAATCGTTGGAGAATAGCGCCATTTGTGTTGCTTGGTACAAAACTTGCGCATCGTCGGGCGCTAGCTCCAGGGCTTTGTGAATTGCGGCCTTTACCTTGTCGACTGACTTGGATTCGGCCAGAGTCTGCGCCTGAATCAAAAACGCTTTCGCGGAATCCGGGTTGGCTGTGACGAGCTGGTTAATGACGCGATTAGCCAATTCCGCGCGGTCGGGCATTTCTGTATCGGTCACTTTATCGTGGAGCAACGCCGCCAAAGTAGCGTAAGCCTGCAATTCGTGGGGCGCTGTGGCCTTGGAAGCATCGAAACTCTTCGTTTGGCTGTCGTAACCGACGAGCGTTTCCAACAGCTGCACGGCATCTAAATAATGCGCGGAACTGATGTAGCATTGGGCCAATAGCAAATCAATTCGCGAATCTGCCTTTCCATTGGCTTTGAGCCGAAGCAGGTCGTCCTTGGCGGTAGCAAACTGATGAAACGTGATATTCAACTCGATCAACTTGCGTCGCAATTCCAACGGATCGTCTGAATTGACGATGGCTTGTTGCAGCGCTTCGACCGCGTCGGTGTATCGCCGCTCATCGCCCGTAGCTTGGACCACGTCGGCCAACAACATTGCGTAGTCAGCGTTCCTTTCTCGATCGTCGGGTTTGTAGGAGCGATAGCGCTCATAAAGCCACAGAGCATTGCGGGGATCTGTCTGTTTGGTTTCTTCCGCGCGTTTGACCAGTGAATCAGCATTCCGCTTTGTCTGAATGCCATGCACCACGTGCACTCCCACCATCACAATCAAACCTGCAATGGCTAAAATCGAAAGCAGCTTGGTATTAAGTCGCTTCATCGTTGTGTCGACCTCTTGAAATCTGTAGATGCACTTCCACACGCAGCTACGCCATCCGCGTAACTGTCGTACGGATTTTACCGCCGGGAAAGAAGATAGTTGCTTGCACAACTATCCAACGAGAGACGCCGGCAATCCCCACGCCAACTCGGCAACCTCATACGGTCCATCGTACTTGGTATGCAGGGACTGTCAACGAAGTCCCTCTGGGCACGGGGACGGGGCGAATGCCCAAGCCTGTGGTTTTCGGGATGGCAGATCCCTTGGAATGGCATTTCCAGCAGCTTCTGACCAGACCTTTGGAATACTCGAAAACCCTTTGAGCAGAGGGACAAAGCAAATAAACGGTGGGATTTTTTCACGCTGGCGGCGTTGCCGTGATAGCGCATCTTGCCGCATCCGTTATTGTTTTCCATTTCCCATCGAGGGCGGCCTTTTTCTTACGAAGTCTGTGTGAAAGTTTGCCGATTATTCAAAGGCTAACGGTCGGGCCGAGTATAGTGAACGCGCCAGCGCTGGTAGCTAAAGTCAAAGACGGTTAATTTAGGTAGTTTGCAATGAGTTGATAATGTTTTA
>DATJYL010000143.1 GCA_035499655.1 Pirellulales bacterium | reverse complement strand
GCCGCTAGTGCCGACGATGCGACGCTCGATCAATTCGATCAAGCGGTCACGGCGCTCAAAGAGGCCAGGCTAGCGGCTGAAACCCCTGAATTCCAGCAGCAGCTCGACCAGCAATTGTGGAAAAACCTGGCCTATCACGATGCGATCGAGGAACGATGCAAGCAGCGCGAGGCCTTGCTGGGCCAGGCGGCGGAAGATTTCAAAACCACCGACTTGGACGACAAACCGCAAGCGCTGGCGGATTATCGGGGCAAAGTGGTGCTGTTGGATTTTTGGTATCGCGGCTGCGGGTGGTGCATTCGCTCCATGCCGGCGCTGAAAAAAGTGGCCGAGCATTACGCGGGCCAGCCCGTGGCGGTATTGGGGATGAATACCGATCACGACTTGGACGACGCCAAATTTGTGGTCGATAAACTTGGACTGAATTACACGAATTTAAAGGCGGAAGGCTTGCCTGAAAAATTCAAAGTTCACGGTTTTCCGACGCTGATTATGATCGATCAGGCGGGCAAAATCCGCGGCGTCCACGTCGGTTGGTCGCCCACGCTGGAGCATGACCTCGTCAAGAAAATCGATGGCTTGCTGGCAGAGAATCAATAGCGATTTGGTCTCCTCCAGGGAATCTGGGGGCTCGCTGCGTTCGACCCTAGCCACCCCGTTCTATTCGAGAATTGCTACAAGCATCTGGGGGCAGACGCCACTACATTTCGAATTACGACACTCCCCAGTGGCCGATTTTTCTTGACCTGCGCTGGGCGAAAAAATATATTGAGGGCTGGGGCCTGTCGCTAATCTGCCCATCAGGCAGTGCGTTTGCTGGGGGAAGAAGCTGGACCGCAGGGGCTGGCGGTCGGCATGGGGAACGGAAGGGGACGATGCTATGCTGCGGCCGCGAAGTCTGCGTAATGCTGGTAGCGCGCGCCGTAATCCGCTGTTCAGCCGTCGCACGGCCGTGGAATGTTTGGAGCGGCGCGATCTATTGGCCTTCGGCCTGACGACCAGCACGAATCTATACACGGTCGATACGGGCGCGGGACTGGTATTTTCGATTTCACGAACGACCGCCAGTAATGCCGATGTTGGCGATCTGACGTCGATGACGCTCAATGGCACGCAATTGGAAGCGCCGTACTCGACCTCCAGCCGTTATTCGCACTACGAATCGGGCCTGGACAGCAGCACTATGGTGACGGCCACTGTCGATCCAAATGGCCAGTGGATTTTGATCACCTGCAACGACAGCACTTTCGCTACTGCACCGGTCATCCAGTATTACCTGGGCCGCAAAGGATACAACAACATTTACATGGCGACCTATTCGCCGGGGCCTAACTCTCCGGACCCAGGCGAAATGCGGTTCATCGACTACACGAGCACCACGCTGCTGACCAACATTCCCGCCCCATCGAACAATGCCGGCAGCACTGGGGCAATTGAAAGCAGCGACGTTTATGGTCACGCCGACGGCACAACGACTTCGAAGTATTACGGGGAATATCGGGCCATCGACGCGCAGACCTACGGCGTCAGCGGCATCTCCAATGGCACCTTATACGGCTTGTGGATGAACATTGGCAACCGGGAAACCAGCAGCGGCGGGCCGTTTTACAAAGACATCGACTTTCAGAACAACGAGCTGTACACGTACACGTTCTCGGGCCACTCGCAGACCGAGGCCTACCGGCCGGGTCTCAAGGGTTTTTACGCGCTGATGGCCACGTCGACGACCGATACGACCGACCCGGCGACACCGCCGGCAGCGCCGGATTACTCGTTCATCGACTCGCTGGGCGTGGGTTCGTACATTACCGGCTACACGGGGGCCTCGGGCCGCGGGACGCTATCCGGCACCGCCAGCGGTGTACCCAGCAGCCTGCAAGCCACGGTGGCGCTAAGCAACGCCGCCGATCAATATTGGGCCACGCCCGATCCGGTGACGGGGGCTTACACGATCAGCGGCGTGATGCCCGGCACTTATACCGAAACGCTATATCAGGGAGAACTGGCCGTCGGGACAGTTTCCGTTACCATTGCTGCCGGCGCGACAACGAGGCAGAACATTGTCAATACGAACACCTATTTGGAACTCAACCCCAGCGGCGGCACGATCGCTACGCCCGTGATCGCCAGTCCGATTTTTCGCATTGGCACCTGGGACGGCACACCGCTCGGTTTCCTGAACGCCGATAAAATCACCTACATGCATCCAACCGACGTGCGGATGACACCGTGGGCGACGAGTTCCAGCGGACTGACGACCTTCACCGTGGGGACCGATCCCGATAGTGCATTTCCCATGGCGGAGTGGCACACCGAAACCTCCGCTGCACCTTATGTCGACACCGACATACGGCTTACGTTCAGCCTGAATTCGACTCAAGCATCAACACTGCTGACGCTGCGCATCGGGGTAACGCGCGAAGATCACGGCCGGCCGAATATCACCGTGAACAGCAGCCATACCACCCCCACGCAAAACATTGTTGGTGATCTTGGCTCGCGCGGCCTAACCACGGGAAACTGGCGCGGAGACAACGCAGTATATATTTTCAACCTCTCGGCAGGATGGCTGCAAGCAGGAACCAACACCATTGATATTTATTCCACAAGCGGTTCCACCGGCACACTGTATTCGGGCTATCAAATTTTCGATGCCATCGATCTGGTGCCGACGAGCAGCATTACCGGCGCGCCGGTCCTGACGTCCATCACCGTCAGTCCAAGTAACTCGACGGTTACAGCCGGCAGTCAAGCGACGTTTACCGCCACTGCACGCGATCAGTCCGGCAACGTCATGCCGGCCAACTTCGTGTGGACGTCGTCGCGGGGCACGGTTGATGGCACCGGCACCTATACGGCACCGTTGACTTCCGGCAGCGATACGGTGACAGCCACGAGCGGCGGTAAAAACGGTAGTGCCACCATTAACGTGAATACATCGCCCACCGTGTCGATCGCCGCGGGGGGAAATCCCAATCCTGTGGGCGGACTGACGACGGCATTGAGTGTGCAGGGCGCCGACGACGGAGGAGAATCGAACTTGAAGTACACCTGGGTTACCACGGGCACGCCCCCGGCCACGGTGAACTATTCTGGCAATACCAACGGCACCAACGCTGCCAAAGCCATTACAGCCAATTTCACCAAGGCCGGCACGTACGGTTTCCAGGTGACAATTACCGATGCCGGCGGACTGTCGACCACCAGCAGCACCAGCGTTGTCGTGAATCAAACGCTGACCAGCATTACGGTCACGCCCGGATTGGTCGACCTGACCAGCGGCCAAACGCAGGCCTTTGTGGCGGTAGCGCTCGATCAATTCGGCAATCCGCTCCTTGTGCAGCCCTCGATCATGTGGACTTTGGATCCCGGTTCGGTGGGGAGCATCAACGCCAGCGGATTGTATCTGGCGCCGCTGTCGCCGGTGGGTTCGGCCACGGCGCGCGCGACGAGCGGCGCTGTGAGCGGCACCGCCGCCGTCGTGGTGGCGTATTTGAAAGGGGATGTTGACCTGGACGGATATCGTGATGCCGCCGACGTCATCAGCCTGATGCGTGCCCTGAGCGATTTGACCGCGTATCAAACCAACAACCATCTGTCCGACGACGATCTGTTAGCCATCGCCGATGTGAATGGGGACGGAAGCGTCACGAATGCCGATTTGCAAGCGCTGCAGACTTTGTTGCGCAGTGGCAGCAGTGGCGGAAGCGGCAACTTGACGGAGGCTGGCGTACCGGCCAGCAGCACCAGCGCCGCAAGCAGCGTGGCCAGCGGCAATGTTGGCGACACGAGCAGCGCGGGAGCTGACAATCCATCGGCCGCGACGATTGTCGTAGTCAATCCTTCCACGCTGCCAGTCGTGGATTCGGCAGTGGTGGATACGTCAGCGGTGGATTTGCCCGCGGCGGCTTTGCCGGCCGAGGGTTTGCCGGCGGCAGCGAACGAATCGTCAGCGGTGACATTGCTTTCGTCCAGCGTTGTGATTAATTCGGACCTGAATTCCAGCGGCAACGATTTGCCTGCCGCGCCAACTGCCAGCGGCTTAGAAGGCCATCGCGTCCCAAGTGAATGGTTGGGGCAGTCGAGCGGGGTTGGCGCGGGCGTTGATTTCGGCTTTGTAGCGGCCTCGACGCCACACGCCAACGGCTTGGTGTTGTCAGCAGCAGTAAAACCGGAAGTGGTAAAGTCGGACTCAGCCGATCAATGGTATGCCGTCAACCTTGATTGGCTGACGCCAACGCTAGAGAACTCACATCGTACGCGGCAAAGCCAAGGCCAAACCGAACTCGACTGGCGACATCCTTGGCTGGACGAGGCTTGGTTCGCAGGATTGTCGGCCGACGAGGGTTGAGTTAAGCATTTTCCCGGCGTCGGAGCAACCTTTCGCCATTCACGTTTCGCGCTGGCGGCTAATTACTGCCGCACTTCGTTGATCATTTCGTGAACGCTGCCTTCCACGGCGGCAGCCGGCGATTCGCCCATTAGATGTTGCTTTTCGGCGGCCGCGATGTCGGCCGTGAGCGTCGGGTGGCTGGCCCAGTCGGCGGCGGTGAATTTACGAATGTCAACATAGGTTTCGCTCAGGCTGGCGCTGCGTTTGGGGCACAGTTGCAGGCCGGTGCTGGTTTCCAGCAAGTGATAGTTGAGCGCCATAAAAATTCCCACCGCTCCCACGACAATTCCCACGAACATGAAAAACATGCGGCCCATCGGGTGTCTCCACGGTTTGAATTACCAGTTGACTTGGCAGGCAAAAACGGGGCAGAATCGTACCCACACGTGCCACTTACCGCAAGAGGAATCGATGGTCTGTCTCGGAGACGCATGCAGAATCCTAAACCCTTGCCCACTTCACGCTTAACCCTGCCGCGGCAATTTTTGCGAAACTGCCGCCGAGTTGGCCGCCGGCCGAAAGTCGCCGATTCCACGGGCGCGGCCCTGACGGGCAACAGCTTATTGCTTCGCACGCTCATCTTGCAACGAATGCTGGCGCGCGAAGTGCTAGCCACGGATGAGAAATACGTGGGCGTGTTGTTGCCCCCTTCGGCGGTCAACGTGGCGGTAAATGCCGCACTGCCCTTGATGCGGCGGATCGCGGTCAATCTGAATTACACGATGTCGGCCGAGACGATCAATCAGTGCATTGCCCAATGCGGCATTCAACACGTGCTGACCAGCCAGCGCGTGCTGGAAAAATTCAAACTTCAGTTGGATGCCAAGTTGGTTCTGCTGGAAGACCTGCGCGACCGCGTCACGCTGGCCGATAAATTGAGCGCGTGGGTGTGCTCGAAGCTGCCGCCGACGGTGTTGGAAAAATGGTTGGGCATCGCCGACGTGTCCGGAGATGAATTGCTCACAGTCATGTTTACGTCCGGCTCGACGGGTGATCCCAAGGGGGTGATGCTGTCGCACGACAACGTGGCATCGCAAATCGAAGCGATTCAAGAAGCGGTTCAGTTGCGCGACGACGACGTGGCCATAGGGGTCCTCCCTTTCTTTCACTCCTACGGGTACACCGCCACGCTATGGACCGTGCTGACGCTAGCTCCGCAGGGCGTGTACCATTTCGATCCGCGCGATGCCCAACAGGTGGGCAAGCTATGCGCCGAGCACGGAGTAACGGTGTTTATGGCCACGCCGACCTTTCTGCGAATTTACTTGCGTCGCGTCGAGCCGGAGCAATTCCGCACGCTCGATACCGTGTTCGGCGCCGCCGAAAAATTGCCGAAAGAACTTTCCGACGCGTTTGAAGCCCGTTTCGGCACGCGCCCGTACGAAGCCTACGGCTGCACGGAACTTTCGCCGCTGGTGGCGGTGAATGTACCCCCCAGCCGCAACCGCGACAGCAGCCGTCCTGCTGCCCGTGAAGGGACCGTCGGGCGGCCCATTCCCGGCGTGCGGGCCAAAGTGGTGCATTTAGAAACCGGCGTCGATTTGCCGCCGGGCGAAACCGGCATGCTGCTGGTGACCGGGCCGGGTGTGATGAAAGGCTATTTGAATCAGCCCGAGCTTACGGCGAAAGTGATCCGCGACGGTTGGTATGTGACAGGCGACGTGGCGCGCATCGACGCCGATGGCTTCATCGAAATTACCGGCCGCGAAAGCAGGTTTTCCAAAATCGGCGGCGAAATGGTGCCGCATTTGAAAATCGAAGAGGCGTTACAGCAAATCCTCGGTGGCGACGAAGAACATTTGATGGCGGTGGTGACCGCCGTGCCCGATCCATTCAAAGGCGAGCGGCTTGTCGTGATGCACTTGCCGGTCAATAAAACGCCGGAGCAAATTCGGCGCGAGCTCTCCGCAGCGGGCCTGCCGAACTTGTGGATTCCCGCCTCCGATAGTTTTTGCCAAGTGCCGGAAATCCCGGTGCTGGGAACCGGCAAGCTGGATCTGCGGGCGTTAAAAGAATTGGCGCTGGCGAAGTTTTCGAGCGGGGCGTCTTAAGGCGGCCGGAAATGATATTTGATTACTGACCGGCCAGTTTTCGAATTTCGGCCGGATTGAGCAAGCGGTTGTACATCCGCAGCTCGTCCACTTCACCTCGGTAAAAGAGCCCGCCGGTTTGTGCGTCTCTCTTGCTAGAACTTCTCCCGATTGTTAGCTCGCCGGCTCCTGTGCTGGCTTTTAATTCCTGGACCGATTTCTCTTCGTTCATTTCGCCATCTACGTACATACAAACTTTTTGATTGCCGCACATGCAGACGATGTGATGCCACCGGCCGTCGTTGATGGGCAATTTCGATTTCGCGTTTCTTAAAGTTCCCGGCACCACGTTAATTTGAAAAACAGCATGGCCGCTGTCATCCAGCTTAATGCAATAGCCGCCGTCGGTGATGCTTTTCTCCAGCACTCGGTCAAAATGCGGCAAGGGCCTGAGCGTATTGACCCACACCGAAATTGCCAATTCCTTGTCAAAGCGGAGCCGCGGATCATCGTCGATCTCGACAAATTGCGTAGTGCCATCCAATTTCAAAGCCGTGTGATTTTGCGGCACGGCGGGGGCGTCGGTGGACCAGCATTTTTCCACATTGTCGCCCTTCAAGTGGCCGTCGAGCTTGTGGCCCGTGCGATCTGCCACCGTGTCGCCCGCGCCGTCTTCGAAATTCCAATACCCGATCAAGCCAACGTCGAGCTGAACCGGGGCAGTTTTATCGTCGTCCGCAGCGCTTGAATTTGGCTGAGGAGATGTGGTAGCCGGTGTCGACAGTGTGGTTTGACTGCTGGCCACCGTGCTGACATCCGTGGAAGGCGTAGCGGCAGGGGAGCCGCTGGCCGCAGATGCAACGACCTTTGGGGATTTGACCTTGGCCACTTCCGCTTGCAGTCGGTCGTTGCCGGGCGCCGTCGGATCGGCATCGATCAGCAGCTTGGCAATGGCAGCAATCTCGTCGGGAGTTTTATCAACTGCCTTCAAGGGCTCGGCGGTGATTTTTAACTCGGCGGCGGCTTCGGACCGAAAGGCTAATTCCTCTTTTTTGTCCAGCTCATAGGCTGCGAGCCAGCGATCCGATGCTTGGAACCAGCGCTGCGCTTCGTCGTCGCGGCCCAACTTTGCCATGGCCATCGCGAGAAAATATCCATCGGAGCTGACGAGATGCAAACCATTGAGTTCGCGCGCGCGACGAAGCACGTCAATCGCTTTCGACCAATTGCCGGTGCGATAATAGACCACACCCAGGGTATTTGCGATATTCCCATCCTGTGGCTCGGCATCGAAAGCCTGCTGGGCGAGTTTTATCGCCAACTGGACGGCCTCTGGCGAGAGTGAAGCCTGAGGCGTAACGACGATGTCCCACGCAATTGAGTTGTGGATATCGGCAAGGCCGTCGATTAAAGATTGATCTTTTCGACTTCGGGCATTTAGTCTTTCTTCACTTTCCGCAGCGAGTTTGAACTGAGCCAAGGCTTCTTCCTTTTTCCCGTGCGCCTCCAGCAAAACGCCAAGCATTGCCTCGGCGCGAGGCAGAGCAAGACCCAATTCCACATCGTCCGGAAAGTCGGCTGCGAGCTTGGCACACAGGTCGACCGTCTGCGTCAAATGCTTAAGTGCCTGCGCCCAGTCTACTGACATTTCCTCATGTTGGGCGATGTTGGGGTCTCTCAAAAAAAAGTAGTCGACAGCAAAGTGCGCGCTAACGAGCCCCCTTCGATATTTCACGTTGTCGGGTGCTTGACTGCAAATCCGCTCCCAGATGGAGATCGCTTGATCGTATGTCTGAAGCGCTTTGTTGCGATTGCCCGAGTCCTCCTCGGCATAAGCCAAGTTCACCACCATGCCGGCGAGATTACTTTCGCGAGAGAGGTTTCCCTCGGACTTTTCGGCGAAGTGGACGTAGAATGCAGCCGTGGCGTCCAAGAGTCGATTGCGCAAACTTTCCAGCCCTGGCTGCTTGAAGCGTGCGTCGTTCGCGACGCGATAAAAAAAGTCGTCGACGGTGTTTACCGCGATTTCCAAGTTATCTTCGGCGAGCGATCGCTGTTTTTCCGCCAGTTCACGCTGGCTTTGCTCGCGCTGGACGGCTTGGGCTAATTCTGCATTGCGATGCGTGGCCAACAGCGCAAAAGACGTGGATACCAAGGCTCCGATGACAAGGAGCAACAAAACTGCGGCGCTCAACGATGCGACCAATGCATTCCGTCGGCACCAACGCCAGGCACGCTCGGTCCTTGTGGTAAGCCGGGTCTGGATTGGTTGGCCGTCCAAATGTCGGCGCAACTCGTCGGCCATTGCGTCGGCACTGGCGAAGCGGTGAACCCGTTCTTTTTCCAACGCTTTAAGCACAATGCAGTCCAGATCGCCACGAACTGACTTCAACAGCTTTTCCGGAGCCGATTGGCGGTTGGCGGCAATCTGCGGCAATTGCTCGCTCGTGGATAAGCGCAAACTGGGGCGTTGGGGCTCTTCGCAGCGGACGATCCGGCGGATATCCTCCCACGACTGTTCGCGAAATTGTCGGTCGGAAATTGGCGTGCTGCTGCTCAATAACTCGTACAAAATGGCGCCCAGGGCATAGATGTCGGTTCGAGTGTCAACATCCAACGCATTCACGCCAAATTGTTCCGGCGCCATATAGGGTGGCGTGCCTACCATGCTGCCCAAGACCGTGAACATGGTGCGGTCGGTCAAAACATGGGAGCCCTGCAGCGCTTTGGCCAGACCGAAGTCGATCACCTTGAGCAATGGTTTATCGCCGTGCTCGGCGACAAGAATATTTGAAGGTTTTAGATCGCGATGAATAATCGCCTTTTGGTGGGCATGTTGCACGGCCTGACAGATTTGAATGAACAATTCCAATCTGGCACGAATGGGAAGACGGCGCTCGTCGCAATATTCCGTTAGCGGAATGCCCTTTACGTATTCCATGACGAAGAACGGTTGTCCGTCGTCCGTGGAGCCGCCATCGAGGGCCTGGGCGATATTTGGATGGTCCATCAACGCCAATGCTTGGCGCTCCGCCTCGAAGCGGGCCAACATATCTTTGCTTGCCAGGCCGGGCTTTACTAACTTAATGGCGACGCGCTTTTTCATTGGCGCACGCTGTTCGGCCATCCAGACGCTGCCCATGCCGCCATCGGCAATGTGCTGGAGCAAGTGGTAACGGTTTGCGATTATTGTTCCCGCCGAGGCAACCACGTATGAGCGGTGTTGCGTGGAATGGAAGCCGTCGGTTTGCTCGGCCGACTCCGGCTGCGGCGGTCGTGGTTCGGTCGACGCCGGTTCTGCAGGGTGCAAATGAAATGCTTTCCCGCACTTGGGGCAAACTACATCCGAGAGCAGCAGCCCGGTGTTATCGCTGAACTCGTACCGGCAATGTGGGCAGCGGAGGTGCATGACCGTGCAGCCGATTACAGACGAGGTTGAAACCGTGGGTTTCTTGAGCCCGCCGGCGCAGCAAGGCTACCACCCTACTGTAAAAGAAAATGCTTGCTTTCAGGGTAGCCTGTTAGGGGGAGGTTTGCAACTAGGCGCTGCCAATGGCATGGCGCATGCACGAGAATAGGTGCGCGATTGGGCACGACGCCAAAGCAGTTAATCGATTTTGGCGATGTGTGGCGGAGTGACGCTTTGCCACTCGATGCGCTTGGCGCCGGTCCAGAGTTGCTCCAGAGCGTAATATTCGCGGGCTTTGTCGTCGAACACGTGAATGACTATGTCGCCGTAATCTTGCAAAATCCACGTGCCGGCGGCGTAGCCTTCCATGCCCATCAGCTTATCGCCGAATTGATCGGCCAGCGTGTGTTCGATTTCGTCGGCAATGGCGTGCAATTGACGCGCACTGGAGCCGGTCACGAGCAAGAAGAAATCGAACACCGCCGTCATTTCACGCAGATCGAGCAAGACAATATTCTGCCCACGATTGTCGTGAGCCACCTGGGCGGCGGCTAACGCCACTTGCAGGTTGCGTTGGGGCCGCGGCTGGGCCGCGGGTTGGCTGGATGCGCTGATCGCCAATGATCCCTCGTGCAAATGCGATGGACGCGGTGGGTTCACCTTTCGTCAAAGACGGCGGACAACACACTCCATTGTACGCACCCCTGGCGGTCATTCCAGTAGAAAATGGCAACGGAACGAGTAAAATCGAGGCCGAAAAATCAGCCGGCGTACGCCGTCGCCGATGGACCCGATAAATCCCGAATATCCATACCCTGCTAACGGAGCATTTCGATGAGCGATTGGTTGGAAGAAGGCAAACCGGCTCCCGACTTCACCCTGCCCGCCGCCGACGGCGCTAAGGTGAAACTTTCCGCCCTAAGGGGGACGCCGGTGGTGCTGTATTTTTATCCCAAAGACGATACGCCCGGCTGCACGAAAGAAGCCTGTGCCTTCCGCGACCGAAGCAAGGAACTGCAAAAGTTGGGAGCAAAAGTGCTGGGGGTCAGCGCCGATAGCGTGGAAAGCCATGCTGAATTCCGAGACAAGTTCGAACTGAATTTTCCGCTGCTGGCCGACGTTGATCATCATGTGGCCGAAAAATACGGCGCCTGGCGTGAAAAAAACATGTACGGCAAAAAGTTCATGGGCATTCAGCGCAGCACATTTTTAATCGATGCCAAGGGGCACGTGGCCAAGGTTTGGAAGGCGGTCCAAGTGGACGGCCACGACGAGCAGGTCATTGAGGCATTGAAAGAATTGGGGAAATAGAGGCACGTCAGGCAGCGGCAGAGAGCTAAATCGAATCGCTCCGCTAGCGCGCCGCGGCCAAGCAAATCGGTCGCTCCGGTGGCTTGCCGGGTTCGCCACCCGAGGCTGTACAGACGCCAAAAAAGCCTGTTTATGCTGAAAAGCTGCGATTTGCTTTGCTTCCCGTGGGTTGCCAGATTATCCTAGAAGTTACGCCAGGATGGCATTCGAAATGGGATATCGGATGCGGTAACGAAGTCCTGAAGTAGTCTTTTCTCTGGGAGTTTTTTCATGCGTGGCGCGTTGCGAAGTGTGGCGGTTGGCGCAGTCGCGGGAACAGGCATTCTAGTTTGCGTGTGGTGGGTACATGCTGCGGATCAAAGCCCGACGGGCGCCGGCAATGGGCCGGCCACGCCCATCGAATTATTCGCCGGCATGCAAACCGGCGATTTGCAGGTGAAGCTTATTCCCAAGAATTCGGAAGAAGCAACGCTGCAAATCCAAAATGCCACCAATCAGCCCGTCAGCGTTAAGCTGCCGGAGGCCTTTGTGGGCGTTCCGGTTTTGGCACAAAACAATAACGGAGGCGGTGGTGGTGGTGGGAATCGGCGGAGCAATAACAATAATCAAAATCAGTCCAACGGCGGCGGATTCGGCGGCGGCGGCGGCGGGGGATTCGGCGGCGGCGGATTTAACCTGGCTCCCGAGGCGACCGGAAAAGTTAAAGTGACCACGGTCTGCTTGGAACACGGCAAGGAAGACCCCAATCCGCACATTCCCTACGAAATTCGCCCGGTCGACAGCTTCACGGACGATGCCCGTGTGAAAGCGTTGCTCATGCTGTTGGGGAGCGGGAGCATCGATCAGCGTGTCGCGCAGGCGGCTGCCTGGCATTTTGCCAACGACATGAGTTGGGCCGATTTGGCGGCGAAGAAATCGCATCACCTGGGAGGCCGGCCCGACGAGCCTTATTTCTCGTCCGCCGAACTGCAAACGGCGATGCAAATAGCCACGCAGGCGGAGCAATTGGCCAAGCATTTGCCTCCGGCCGAAAAAGTCGCCGGCAAAGGGTTTGTTTCGCCGGGCTCGGCAGCCGGCGGCGGCGGCGCGTCGGAAGCGGCCGATGCCGTGGTCGGTTCCGCGCCGAAAACGGCGCAATAATTCCGGCCATCCGTTCAGAAGCCGGCCAGCGGGTCGGACTCTTTACGCCGCAATTCCGTTTGCAAGCGGCGGATTTCGGATTGCAGTTCGTGACGTTGCGAATCCCACCGCTGTTGTTCATCCCGTAGCTGTTCCTCGTTACGCTGTAATTCCGTTTCGCGCGCCGCCAATCCTGCAGCCTGTAATTCGATTTGCCGCTGCTCGTCGACGGCCCACTGTTGCCACGCTCGCTTTTGCTCGGCCAGCCGATCAAACTGCTGGGTTATTTTCACGGCCAGTTCTTTGGCTTCTTTTTGCTGCGCCGCCGCTTCGCCCGACTGCATCCGGTAGTTTTCCGCCAGTTGAGTTCGCAGCCGAGCCAGTGATTGCTCCAGGGATGCCTGCGGCGCTAGGTCCGACATTTGGGCCCACAATTCTTGAGTGGCCAATCGCATTTCCAAAGTTTCGCGGTGAATGCGGAGCAATTCGTCGCGTAATTGATCCATGGCGCTGCCGCGACGCGCCAAGTATTCAGACCGCGCATCCAGCGCCTCGCGCTGCTGTTGTAATTCGATTTCCGCCCGGCGATGCTGATCGATCAGCCTGGTTTGCCGCGCCTCCACACGCGCCATCATTTCGGCCCGCTCCTGTTCGATTTGCCGGCGTCGGTCGTCACATTCCACTTGGGCGCGGGCCAAAGCCGCTTCGTTCGTTTCCAACCGTTGCTCGCGCTGGCTGAGCTTCTGCTCACGTGCTTCGCACTGCTGTTGCCGCTGCGTGAGTTGCAGGGCACATTCGTCGAGTTCTCCTTGTCGGCGCTGTAATTCCAAATCGCGCAGCGCCAATTCGTCTTGCTGCGCGGAAAGCGACTCGGTCTGTTCCCGCTGCATGCGAAACGCCGCTTGTGCCGATGCGTTGTTCGCTTCCGAGTGCTCGTCGAATTGCACAATTTGTGAATTTAATCGCTGCTCCCGCTCATCGATTTGCGATTGCCGTTCCAGCAATTCATTGTTTCGCTCTTGGAACCACAACCGGGCGTTGCGCACGGTCGATTCGTGCTGGGCCAGCCGAGCGTGCAGTTCCGCTTCACGGCGGTCTAAATCTCGCTGCCGGATATCCAGGTGCGCGGCCAACTGCTGCGCTTGCAGCCGAAATTGCTGCATCATTTGTGGAGCGATGCCCTCGCTGCCGTTCCAATTGGTTTCGTCCATCCCTGCCGCTTCGGACTTCGCGCTAGGTCCCACATTTGTAGATTCCGCACTGGAGCCGGTCGCGCGGTGTTCCGCAAACACGGCATCGGCCGCCTGCGGGATCGGCTTCTCGCCGCGCGAAATCGCGTGTGCTGGATCGAAACGGGTTTCACGCACGGCGGCCGTCGGCGATTGCACCGTAGGTTCGGAATCTCTGGAACTGACGATTTCGGGCATGCAACACCGCGAATGGAAATTGGAACGACAAAGCCGGGGCGAAGCGGAAATCCGGCGATGAATCACAGCGTGGGCGCTTTGGCGCCCACGCACGAAAAGGTCGGCGTAAACGGCAAGGTTTCGCCATCCTCTTTCATCGGCAAACGGCTAGCACCGAGTTGATGCAGATTTACCACGCTAGCACTATGCCCAGCCGCTGGCAGAGGAATACCCAGTGATTGCTATTTGAGATAGCAGCGGGCGAATCGTAATTGTTTTCATCAGCAGGCCTGCCAGCAGCGGCCGCGCTGGGCCCGCGCGTGGAATTCAATTGAATCGCACCAAGGCGCGAGGCTCAGGCCTTCGCTGCGTCAATGGCTTGTTGCAAGCGGCTTTTAGGCTGTACGCCCACAAACCGATCGACCACTTGGCCACCTTTGAAAATCATCAGCGTGGGGATGCTGTTCACGCTGTAATTCATGGCGACATCGGGATTGTCGTCGATGTTGACTTTGCCAATTTTGAACGTACCTTGGTTTTCCTTGGCCAGTTCTTCCACCACAGGGGCGATCATTCGGCACGGGCCGCACCAGGGGGCCCAGAAATCAACCAGCACGGGGACGGACGATTGAAGCACATCGCCGTTGAATGTGGAGTCGCTGAATTCCGTAACATTTGCCATGGTTATTTTCCCTCGATGGATGTCTGCAGGCGGGAATTACCGGCCCTGCGGAACATTGAAATGGTCGATGATTTCGCTACTCGGCGGAATTATAGAATTGCTACCCAGCGTGTCAATCGTGGGCGGGCTCTGGACGAGGGAAGGGTCGATTCTCGACGCCTTTCATCTGGAAACCGAGCCGCCGGACACCTGAAAAACCGGTGGATCAATACACCTGCGGATGCCGCTTCCGTAGGTTAGCCCAAAGATCCTCTGGCGGAGGGGTTGGCCGGCCGACCTTAACAACTCATGCGAATCGTCGCGGCGGGCACAGTAGAATCGCGCAAAATGGGTTATTATATTTCGGTAGCGTGACGGATTCGGTGGAGGGACCACCAGGCAAACATCGTCACTAGCAACCTCTAGGGTGGGGATAAATCATGTTGAATGTTCTGGCGCTGGTTCTGGGCGGCGGACGAGGCACGCGGCTGTATCCGCTGACAAAGTATCGTTCCAAGCCGGCGGTGCCGTTGGCGGGTAAATATCGGCTGATCGACATTCCGCTTTCGAATTGCATCAACAGCGGCCTGAACCGGATGTACGTGCTCACGCAGTTCAATTCGGTCAGCCTACACAGGCACATCCGCCGCACGTACGTGTTCGACAGCTTCAGCGGCGGGTTTGTGGAAATTCTTGCCGCCCAGCAAACGAATGAAAGCTCCAATTGGTATCAAGGCACGGCCGACGCAGTGCGGCAAAACATTCGCTCCATCGACGAATCGAACGCCGATTACGTGCTGATTTTGTCGGGCGACCAGTTATACCGCATGAACTACGCCGAAATGTTGGCCACGCATCAACGATCCGGCGCCGATGTGACCATCGCCACCATGCCCGTTACGCGCGGAGCCGCCCATGCCTTTGGCATTTTGCGGGCGGACGATACCGGGCGCGTCACCGGCTTTCTGGAAAAGCCCAAAACCCGCGAGGAAGCCGACATGGTGCGCACCGAACCGGCGTGGATTGACTCGCGCGGCGTCCTCAGCCGCGGACGCGATTTGCTGGCCAGCATGGGCATTTACCTATTCAACCGTACGACGCTAATGGACGTGCTCACGAAAACCGATTACCACGATTTCGGCAAGGAAGTTTTTCCAGCCTCCATGCGCACCCGCAAAGTATTCATGCACTTGTTCGACGGGTACTGGGAAGATATTGGGACCATCAAGTCGTTTTATCAGTGCAATCTAGATTTGGCGCAGCCCAACCCACCGTTCGCACTGGCTTCGGCCACGGCCCCCATTTATTCGCGCCCGCGATTTTTACCGCCGTCGCAATTCCACGGCGCCACGCTCAAAAACACGCTGATTGCCGATGGCTGCGTGATCGAACCCGGCGCAACCATCGAAAACAGCGTCATCGGCTTGCGAACCCGTATTGGGCGCGACGTGCAAATTCGCGATAGCGTGCTGTTGGGTTACGATTACTACGAAGGCGAGCCGCATAGCGTTTCATCCACGGCCGAAGCCAGCGTGCCGCTGGGCATTGGCGATGGCGCGATCATCCAGCGCGCCATTGTCGACAAAAACTGCCGTATTGGCCGGGGCGTTCGAATTTCGAACGACCGCAATTTGGAATCGAGCCCAGAGGCCAACGAGTGCATGATTGTCGATGGCATTCTCGTGGTGCAGCGTGCCGCAACGCTGGCAGACGGCTGGCGGAGAGAATGACTGCGAATGCTTGCGGCCCGCGAGCAGGCTGAGGAACGCCGTGGCTCGGTCGAGAGGCGGTATAGCTGTTTATTCGCACCGCGCAAGATTATCGGTACGACATCGTCGTCGATTGTCGCCAGGCTGCCGGATTGTAGCCGGTGGGATTGTTCGCCGGCGTGGGCATGCCCTGCGGAGCATTTTTCGGCATAGCACCATTGGATGGCATGGTTGCCGGGCTGTTCATGCCCGGAGAATTTTCGTAGTACTGCCCGTTCATTGGCATACCGTTCATGGGCGCTGCGTTCATCGGGGCCGCATTCGTGGGAACGCCTTCCATAGGCGACCCGCCGCCGCAACCGCATCCGCAGCCACCGCCGCCGCCATAGCAACCGCCGCGACCGTTGGGCTCCACACAGCCGCTTTCCACCACCGGCCCGCAATAATCGTACGGACTGGCACACATGCGGCAGCCCATGTTGGCGGCGAACACAATGACGGACAATGCTAGCAAGCGGCGCATGGTCAACCTTCCTTCGCGGATTTTCCTGGGCGGTTGAACAGGGAAGAAATTCCGGTCAATCGCGGAAATTGCGGGATAAGCATTCGAATTTGGCGCGGGAAAAGACGGTCCGCGCTAGAGGTTCATCGTCGAGGCAGAATGAGAAAAATTAGCGATTCTGCCGCCTATAGCGGAGCTAGCGGCCGTGACGAAATGCCAGCACGGCATCGTGGGCGGAAATAGGTGAACCGCGACGGCAGCAAGGAAAGCAAGACGAGATGGCGTTAAAAAATCAGGCAGCGCTAACCGTGCGATTTAACGCCGCCATGCGCTCGCGCAGCGCCGGCTGATGATCAAGCAATCCGGCTATGCGTTGATAATCGAGCTGTTCCGGCCCCAGCGCCTCGAAAATGGCTTGCGCGTGCTCCCAATCTTCCTCGCTGCGGATGGTCAGCCGCAGGTCGTCGCGATCTAATTCTTGCGGCACCGGAATCAGACGCAGCTGAAAGCGCTCCGGTCGTGCAAAAAGAAAGCTGGCCACATGCTCACGCTCCTGTGGATCACGGGCCTGGGCATTCGCTTGCCGCAACGATTGCGCGCAAATCCATTCGCCCATCATTCCCAACGGCGAAAACACGGTGGGCCGCCCGTTGCGCGAGCAAAAGCTAATGTAATTCGACTCCGGATGATTGACCGCCGTGGTGACCAACCGATCGATCAGCTCCGGATCGACAAACGGCTGCTCGGCCGCAACCACGACCGCCGCTTCCGCCGGATATGCATCGAGCGCCCCGTTCAATCGGGCCAGCGCATCGGCCCCGTCGCTGACGAGCAGCGGCACATCGCTCGGCGCCGAATCGAGCAGTTCCTGCGTTTGGACGGTGCGTGGGCAAAGCACCAGCACGCGGTCCAATCGCAAGCATTCGGTCATCCGTCGAACGGTCCATTCCAGCAGCGACTTTCCGCCCAAGCGGCGGCACGCGGTCAAACGCGGCATGCCGGGATTGGGGCGAACTTCCACGACCCCCAGTGTGTTGACCATCCTGGCAAAAGCTCCATGTGCGTGGTGGGTGATCGAGAGATCGACGCCGCCCGCCTGATCGACCTGATCGAAAAGAGAATCCAACTCGCGGTGTCATACAACTTTGCGGAAAAAACGTCAAGCCAAATCTGACAGGCCGCTAGCACGGGCGACAATTCGCATTGGTGGCTGACAGACCGGCCGATAGAATTCGCCACCCTTTTTCCCGTGCCGGGCAATTCAAAGGGGCAGAATCTATCCCCGGCCGGGCAAACTTGTCAGCACCCATCGCCAAAAAAACTCAGAAACACCATCGCCGGCAAGGAGGCCGAGTATGGATCAACCGCTGAACCATAAACTGTTGATTGTCGGCATCGAGACGCTGGCCGGCAGCAATCTGGCGCTGCAATTAGCCGATCGATGCGAAGTGGTGGGGCTGACGCGTCATCGGGGCTTTGCGCTGGATGGATGTCGCACGCTGGTCGAACGTCGCTTCAGCGTGCGCATGAATTCTGCCTCCGGCGATGAAGTGTGCCTTGCCATCCTCGATGAGCGACCACGATGGGTTGTGTATTGCGGGCCAACGTCGTGTTCCAGTTGGGATGGGGTGTATGGTTATGGCGCAAATCACAACATCACCGAGGCTGGCGTGAGCGTTCCGGCCAATGCCGTTGCCAACGATGCGGCGGCAAACGACGCCGCAACATTCGATGCAAACGAGGAAGCGAAACGCTTGGCCGCGATTGGGCAGGCCGTCAAAAAATGCGGCGCTAAGCTGGCCCTGGTTTCGACCGATGCGGTTTGCGCCGGGCCGCAAGTTTTCCATCGCGAAGATATGTCCGTGGTTCATGCCGCCGCCGATGTCAGAAATAATCCGGCCCCCCATGCCGCGTGGCTTATCGAGCGGCAGATCGATCAGCGGGAGGCGCTGGTGGTGCGCACTCATTTGTACGGCTGGAGCGCGATGGGAGAAAGTTACGCCGAAAGGTTGTGGACGGCGCTGGAGGATGGAGTTCCCTTCTCCGTCGGACACTCCGCCGGTACGGTCGGCTTGCGCAGTGCTTTCTACACACCGGCCATTTCCGGTCGCCGGTATGCCTCGCCGATTTTGGCCACCGATTTTGCCGAATTACTGTGGGCCGCACTTCAACGTGGATTATCGGGGATATTCCATGCCGCGGGCGCGGAACGGGCCAGCCAGTGGCAATTTGTCGCGGCGCTGGCGGCAGCCAGCGGCATGTGGATGAACGGGTCGAAGTCGTATTCCCGGGATGGTATTCCTCACGCCGCCAAAACCCGGGCCCAAAGAATTTCAGAAATGTCCTCATCCGCTTGCGGCCAGGAAACTTCGCTCGATAGCCGCAAGTTGCAGCGCGCTGTGGGTCTGCCTTTACCCCGCTTGTTCGACGGGCTGGAACGGTTTACGCAGCAGGCCGGCAACGGTTATCGCGACCAGTTGCGGGCGGCTTTTTTTGCGCCGTTGCCAGAACCTGTCGCTGCGTAAAATTGCAGCCTAGTTAACCCGCAGCAGACTACGGCAACTGCAGGGCCGCGTAAATGCGCGGATCGGCCAGCGATTGGGCGACCAAAGCGGCGCCGCTGAAATCGTGGCTGGCGCTGGGTCCGTTGGGCACGGCCACGGCGTATGCCCCGGCAGCCACGGCCGCACGGCAACCGTTCTGGCTGTCTTCAAAGACCATCATTTCGGCGGGCGAAACGCCAAATTGCCGCGCGGCAGTGAGATAAATTTCCGGATGGGGCTTGCCGTGGGTGACATTTTCGCAGGTCAACAGGAAGGCGAAGCGGGGCTCCAATTGGAATCGCCCCAAAATGTTGGACGCGAACTTTCGCCCGCTGCTGGTGGCAATGGCCTTGGGAATGCCGGCGGATTCCAGAGCCGCTAACAAGTCGGCCGCGCCGGGCATGTATGCCAGTCGCTCCTCGAGGATTTCCGCAAACACCAGTTCGGTTTCTGCCGCCAGCACTTCCACCGTCGTATCCAGCGCGTGCCAATCGATCATCAACTGCAGGGCCACGAGCTGTGGCCGGCCCATGATTTGGTGCAGCAATTCCGGCGGAAAATCTTTTCCGCGGCGGCCCAGCAGTTCGGCGCCGACAAAATTGTAAAGCTCTTCGGTGTTGAACAGGAGGCCATCCAAATCAAACGCGACGGCTTTAAAACGGGGAGAAGCTGCCATAAGCGAGATTGGTTGCAGTCGGAAAACAGCGGCCACAACATGCTACGCCTTGCCCGTGACCGCCGGCAAGGGCCGGTCGACGGGGGCGGGGCGCGATTCAATTTCCACAATGCCCAACGGCGGCGCAGCTCGCTTGCCGCGCAGCATTTTGCGGACGGGCTGTACGACGTGACGATACGACGCCAGCAGCGCTTTTCCCACGGGATGGCCCGTTCCAATCAACAAGCGGCTAATGGGATAGGTGTTTGTCGCCCAACGAGCAGTGGCATCGCACAGCGGGCCAAGAAAATCGACCGCCAAGCGATCGGCCCGCGAAAACGCATCTTGCAGTAGCAAATAGCGCAACAACTGGCCGGGGGAAAACTGTGCGTAATTGTGATCGAAACCGACCTTGGGCGTATAGTACACGCCCTGCGACGCCCAACCGTACTCGAAGGCAATGGCCTGGCCCTGGTGGCGCAAAAATGCCAATTCCAAATTTCCTGCGTGGGCCAACTGCGTGGCCTGCCTGAGGTAAAACTTCCGCATGTCGGGGTTGGAAAGGACCGAGCTTCCCGAGCGACCCTTCCAACTACTGTGCTCCACCTGAAAGCCTTCGTTCAACAGCGCTTCCACTTCTTGTGCGGACTGCGGCCGGCGCAAGTCCAATGTAACGCCGCCGGCTTCGTCGGCACGTCGCCAAGCTTTGCGTAAGTGCCGGCGATGATTTCCGCTCCAGGCCGCCTCGTAAGCATCCCAATTGCGATTCAATTGTTCGGCAATTTCGACTGTGCCGATTCGAAAGCGCTCTGCCTGGACGTGGTCTAAGCCCGCCGCATCCAGCGCCGCCAAGAAGTGTTGCCAGCGCCGCGATTCGAGTGGAGCCGCATCGATGCGTAACAGGGGCCAGGGCAAGCGAGCGATTTCGGCAGCCAACACGGCCAGCGCGGTGGACACATCGCTGGTTAAATCCAACAATAAATCGCCGGCCCAGCACCAAGTGTTGCACGGCAACGAACCCACCGCCACCAGCCGCGCCGGGCGACGCTGCACTAACGGCAACGCAGCCACCAATTGGCCATCGTGTTGCACGGCCAGCGCCGTGAAGTTCGCTTGCGGCGAAAATTGTTCCAGCCACTGGGCAATGAGCTCCGCGCTGCCGTTGGGCAAGACGCCTTCGCTGCGCTGCCATAGATGATCCCACTGGTCGGCGCCGGCGCGCAATGAGGCAACCGAAGTAAAACGGACCAAGCGGGGCGCGGCCATGCAAGCTCCTGCGAAAGGGGCAAAATCTATACAAACATGGCATAACAGGCCGAAAAGTCCACAAGGTCTGAGGGTCGAAAAGAAGCAACTTTCAGCCACCCAGGGCCTAAAGCGTCGGATGGTCGGACTAGCCGGCTCATCCTAACTTCGAGGCTCACGGAGATCAGGCGGCGGTTTCCGATAGGACCGCGACCAGTTCGGCCAGGATCATGCTGGTGGCGCCCCAGATGAGGTGTTGGCGCCAGGCAAAGTGCGGAGCCTCAAACTGCAAACTGCCGCGCTGTTGAATGCGCCGGCCTCGGCTGGCCGGGTTCAATAAATCGGCCAACGGCATTTGCAAAACTTCCTGCACCTCGGCCGGGTTGGGCCGCAGTTGCAGGCTGCTGCGCACGGCAGCCACCCACGGCGCAATTAAAAAGTTCGTGCCGAATAAATACAGCGGCGACAATTGCCCCAGCAGCAAAACCCCGTCGCGGGAAATTCCCAGTTCTTCCTCCAATTCACGCAGCGCGGCCTTTTCGCTGGTTTCGTCCGGATCAATCGTTCCGCCGGGCAAACTGATTTGGCCGGCATGGTGCGCCAGCGACACGGGCCGCAGCATAAGCGGCAAATGCCACTCGTCATTCTGCTGATATAACACGGCCGCGACGGCGGCCGGTTGCGCATCGGGCCGAGGCGGGCCCTTGTACCGACCAAAGCTTAACTCCGGCTCCATCGTTCGCTGTGCCAGCCATCCCGGCAACGGTTGATGCAATCGGCTCGACAAGCGCTGGGGAAGATCGGCGGTCAGTGACATGAAAATTGCGCTCCACTACAGCTTGTCATGAACAAAAGTCGTTCAGTGTGAGAATGCGCTTTGGGGATACACGGCATAAGTACCATTTTGATAAACTGGCGTGAAATTCGACGGTAAAGAATTCCGCGAAGTTCCTGGATTTCGCTCGATGATCACGTAGTCTGCGCCATACTTTTTGGCTAGCTGCCACAAGGAATTTCCATCTAGCTCTGCCAGCGAGCTTCGCCAGCGCAACTCAGGGTCGGTGCTGCCCGTGGCGTACAAGTCGTTGATGCGCTGCCACCACTCGACGATGCTAGGAGCGTCTTGCGGCATATCCTTCCAGGTGGCTACTTCGCTGCGGCCGGTATACCACTTGAAGGTATTGGCATACATGGGCGTGATGAATACAGCGTTTTGCGGCGTGTGATCGTCGGCGGAAATCCAACGACAAACGTCGCGCCAATCATCGTACGCCATCAACTTGTCCGATCTGCTCGTGACCGGCCCCCAAGCTTCCGGCAGCCACGGGAGATGCCGCGCTTGGTTCCACAAATCATAGGCCGACAATACGAACAATCCGGCAAACAGCCAACGGGCAGCGGTTTTTCGAACCGTCGGCAGCGCGCAAACAAATTGCAATCCGACGAGCGTGACGCCGATGGGAACTAAAATATCGGCCATGCGAGACCAATAAAATCGCAAGATCGAGGCGGCGAAGGTGGGCGCGAAATCGTCCGACGCCGCGGTTGCCGAACCGATTGACGCGATCCACGCCAGCACGAAGCCGACGGCGGCCAAACCCATCGCGGAAAACACGTAAGCCCGCAGCCGCAGCAGCGGCGGAGCCGCGGCAGTCACGCTGCACAGCAAAAAAAATAAGGCCCACAACACCAAGTGCCGGGGAACGTAACCGATCTGAAACGCCAGTGGATACAAATGGTGCGGCAACCGCTCGAAGACCTGAATTCTGTTTGCCGCGGTCATGGTTTGCCAATCGGTCCCCTGGTTCAATCGGCAGGCAAACCACAGGCCCGGCAGCGCCAACAGCGCACAGCCGACCAGGCCCGGCAACATTTCCAAAATGGAAGGCCTGGCGCGCGGCGACGCCAGCCAAACCATTCCCAAGCACACGGCCGCCCAGCCGCCGACAATCACGTGCAGCGATGCCGCCGCTCCGACGAGCAGCCAGGCCAAATTCCAGCGCTCGATCACCATGGCCTGCAGCGCCCACAGCACCAGCGCCCAAGCGAACCCCTTGGCCTCCACGCCACCTATTATCCATTCGCCGGCCATGTGCCCTTGCTCGGTCAGCAAGACAAACAATTCCGCGGAAAGAACCGCCACCCACGGCTTGGGCAACAGCCGATAACTTAGGCCGCGCCAGGCGACGGCCAGCAATAACCAGGTGACGATGCGCCCCACCCACGCCACCGTATCCAGCGACCAACCCAACGTGGTCAACCAACCGAAGGCCCAATAATAAACCACGTGGGCGTCGCCTGTGTTGCAAAAAAAGTCGTGAGCGAAGGCATTATGGTTCCAAAAATGCGCGGCCTTGGTAAGGTAGCCGTTTTCGTTGACATCAGGTGTCGGCCAGGCTCCGTGCAAAAAGAAAACGCCAAACACCAGCACAATTTCCAACAATGTGCGCCACCCGGCCGACGCTGCGGTTGCCGAATGGTCGTTGGTTGAATCTGGTTGCAGCATTTGAGATCTGGCTTTCCGGCAGCTTCTTCAATTTCCGCCTAACTGACATTCTGCCTTGCAGCGCTTAGTCTTGCCAGCCACCGCCGGTAAATCCTATATTCGCAGCTTGAGTGCTCCAGGAAAATTGCACCGTTTCGGACTACGAGGTGCTTGTTTCGCCGCTGTGCTACAGGGTGGTTCAAAATAATGTCAGACGAATGTCGAACTGAAGCCGAATTCTTAGAGCGCGAAGCGCGGTTGGCCCGTGAAGCGCTCCAACGTTTACGGGGCGAAATGTTCGATTCGCTGAAGCGCACGGCCGACGCTGCAGCCTGGACCAGAGAGTATCCGTGGCAATCGTTGGGGACGGCGGCAATCGCCGGACTGGGAACCGGCTGGGCGCTGGGGAGCACATTTCGGCGCAATCGGTCGGCCGACTCTTCCGAGTCAGCAGGGCAAACCGAGGCAGTTGCCGAATCGGCCGAAGCCCCGTCCGCGGCCTCTCGGCTCGTCGGCGGGTTGGGCACGCTGACCGGCGCGTTGGCCTCCGCTGCATTTACCGCGGCCGCTGAGGCGATTAAAGACATTGTGACCGAAAGTGTCCACAACGCCATCCATCCGGAACCTGATGTGAATGCTCCGCCGGATGATGACACCAATTCGCCCGACGACGCCACGACTTCGGAACCTTGACGGCTTATAATTCAAGAAAATTGCACACATGCCAGTGCCTGAATTTTCCGATGCTTTACCGTTGCGGCATGCTCTGGCCACGCTGGCCTATCGGGCTGCCAAAGTTTTGCGTGATGTATCCCCAGGTTTTGGAAGCTTTCGCGCGGGCCCAACCACACGCACGGCGGTTCAAATTCTGGCTCACATGGGCGATCTTTTAGATTGCGCCTTAACCGCCGTGAACGGGAAAACGCACTGGCATGAATCACAGCCCAAAACGTGGGACGAAGAAGTCGCTCGATTTTTTGCAGCCATGCAGGCTTTCGATGATCGGCTGGCCCAGGGTTCTTTGGCCTGTTCACCCGAGAAGATTTTTCAGGGGCCGATTGCCGATGGACTAACGCACGTCGGCCAATTGGCAACGCTGCGCCGGCTGGCAGGTTCGGGTATTCGTGGCGAGAATTATTTCGTGGCCGAAATCGCCGCGGGAAAAGTGGGGAGCAACCAGCCCGCGCCAATTCGTGAATTCGATTGACAAAGTAACGGAGTGGCGGCCATCAGGCCTGCGGCGTTAGGCCTGAAAGCATCCAGCGGCCGTAACCTTTGGCCCGCGCTTCGGCCAGCAGGCGGCCGCCCACGGCCACATCTTCAATGGCCAGACCGACCGATTTGAACAGCGTCACGCTTTGCCGATTGTTGCGTCCCACGGCCCGGCCGGCAACCACGTTGCACAGATCAACGGCCCGGGTCCAATCGAACGCACCTTTTTCCAGCGCTTCTTGAAAGTCCCCCGCTTCGTGTTTGCACGCTTCGACGTTGTCGCACACGATGTTGTCGGCCCGGCGGATGGTATGGGCGTCGATTTCCGCCTTGTGCAGCCAATTCGATCCCACGGCGCAGACCAGCGCGCCCTCGGACAAATCGTTCCCGTCGAACACCGGCACGGCACTGGTCGTGGCCGTGACGACAATCGGCAAATCTTGCACAGCTTCTTGCGGACGATCAACGGCCAAAACCTCGATGCCCAACTGCGCCGCCATGTCGGCCGCAAACCTTTCCCGAGCCGCCTCGTTCCGGCTGTACACATAGCAGCGTTTGATCGGCCGGGCCAGACATACTGCTTCCAACTGGGTGCGGGCTTGTTTGCCGACGCCGAAGAGGCCCACTTCGGCGGCTTCCATGTCGGCCATCCACTCGACGGCCACGGCAGTGGCGGCGGCGGTGCGCATTTGTCCCAGGCGATCAGCCTCGATCAGCGCTTCTAGCTCGCCGGTTTCGGCATCGCACAACCCGACGAGAAATTGCGCGCCGGTTTTGGTGGTCGTGTAATTTTTCCAACCGACTAGGCCCAAATACTCGGCGGCGGCGCACATCGAGTGCAGCACCACACCCGGCGCTTTGGCCCGCACCCGCGGGACGTTCGACGCTTTGCCATCGGCCCATTGGCGGAACATTTCCTCCACCACTTCGATGGCCGTCCGCATGTCGAGCAGTTGAGCGACGTCTTCTTCAGCCAGATAAAGAATCGACATGGTAGTATGCCATCAAAAAAATGACCAATGACCACGTCCCAATGACCAATGAATTACGAAATCATACTGACGAATGGAACAATGTATTAATTGTCTTTTCGTAGTTGTTGTCCATCTGCGCGAATTTTACGTGTTGCAAACCATATCAATGGAAATTGCAATACGGCAAAGGTTGCGACGATTACCCCGCCGAAAATGGCAAGTGTGATTCCAGCATAGAAAATCATCATCAGCCAAAAAGACGCAAAGAAACACAGCACAAACACAACCATTGTGGTAATGATTTTGCGTTGCATAAGCAACTCTCAGCGTCGACCAATGTCACCTACTACCACTCACTTCCTCACCACTCACCTACTCACTTCCCCAATCCCGCGATCCGCTGGAAATCGTCCTTCAGCGCTGGGTACAAACTCTGATACACCCTAAACGCCCTGTCATAATACGCCGCCGACGTGCGGTTGACAGCGGTACGTTTGACCACGCGGATGGTGGCTTCACAGGCTTCTACGACATCTTTATAAGCCCGCGCGCCCACGGCCGCCAGCAGGGCTACGCCGTAAGCGGCGCCTTCTTCGGCGTTGATGGTGCAAACTTCCTGGGCGAACACGTCGGCTTGCATTTGTCGCCAGAAGGGACTGCGCGAACCTCCGCCGGACGCCCGAATTTGATTCACCGGCACTCCCAGCTTGCGGATAATCGCCAAAGCGTCACGCAGCGAATAGGTAACGCCTTCCATTACCGCCCGCACCATGTGACCCCGACCGTGGGCCAGCGTCAGGCCGATAAAACAGCCCCGGGCGTTAGGATCGGCATGCGGCGTGCGTTCGCCGGAAAGATACGGCAGGAAAAATAATCCTTCGCTTCCGGCGGACACTTGGGCGGCCTCGGCGGTAAGAATTTCGTACGGATCGACCTTGCGTTTTTTCGCCAGCAAAATTTCGGTCTCGCACAGCTTGTTGCGAAACCACTGCAAGCTGCCGCCGGCCGAAAGCGTCACGCCCATCAAATGCCACTTGCCGTGTACCGCATGGCAGAACGTGTGCAACCGACCGAGTGGATCGACCTGCACTTCGTCGCTGTGAACAAACATGACGCCGCTGGTGCCGATGGATGTGGACAGCACGCCGCGGCTCACAATTCCGTTCCCCACCGCGCCGGCCGCACAATCGCCGGCCCCGCCCACAACGACGCACTCCATCGACAAACCCAACTCCGCGGCCGCGGCCTTCGTTAACTTGCCAGTGACTTCTTCCGCTTCGTAACATTTCGCCAGCAGACTAATGTCCAAATCGAGTTTCGCTAGCAGCGGCTTCGACCACGCCCGTTTGGCCACGTCCAACAGCAGCATACCGCTAGCGTCGCTCACGTCAGTGGCGAACTCGCCGGTCAAGCGGCGGCGAATTTCATCCTTCGGCAGCAGCACCTTCGCCAAGCGGTCAAAATTCTTGGGCTCGTGATTCCGCAGCCATAAAATTTTCGGCGCAGTGAAACCGGTGAGCGCCGGGTTAGCGACCATTTTGATCAAATTTTTTCGCCCGCCGGCGCGCCGCTCGATTTCCTCACACTCCGCGCCGGTTCGCTGATCGTTCCACAACAGTGCCCGGCGAATGACGCGGTTCTGCTTGTCCAGGAACACCGAGCCGTGCATCTGCCCCGACAATCCTATCGCTTTCACGTCGGCCGGCTTCAGCTTCGCTCTTGTTCCCACGCTCCGCACGGTTGCGACGACAGCTTTCCACCAATCGTCGGGGTTTTGCTCGCTCCACAGCGGCTGCGGCGTGTACAACGGATAGCCGGCCGTGGCCGAAGCCAGGATTTTTCCCCGCTCGTTCACGGCGATGGTTTTCGTGCCGGAGGTGCCGACATCGATCCCCAGATAAACGCTCATGTATGATCCCGCCTTCGTATATAATGATGCGAATTCGAGCCGGATTGTAACGCCTGGCTTGGTCGGCTGGCAAGGAATCAGGCGTACGACCGCCGCTGGCTTCCGCGAACAATTGATCATTTACTTTATGTGGAATTTACGATGCATAGGCCATTGTGCGAGAGAGATTGTGTTGCTATACCTGCTTGAAAAACGAAGTCGATCGGCATGGCTGACGCCCGCTGCGGCGGCCATGCTAATGGCGGCTATCGGCGGCTGCGGTAACAATGGGGCGCTGCCAGCTAAAACTTCTGCCGAAGGTTTCTCCGCCAAGATCCTGGCGAATTTGAATTTGGCAATTATCGACGATCCAGATCTGGCCGCGTCTATCAGCACGCTGTTGGGCGAGTGGAAAGCGCAAACCGGGTCGGAGCTGACCGTTCAAATGCTGACCGCCAAAAATATCGCTGCCACGGAAAAGCTCGACGCCGACGCCGTCATTTATCCCTCCGCGCTGTTAGGCACGCTGGCCGAACAACATCTCATTCGCCCCTTAAACGGCGCGTGGCTCAAGGACGATCCCTTGGAAACAGCCGATTTGCTCCAGCCGCCCAATTCGCTGGAATTCACTTGGGATGGCCAGCCATTTGCCGTGCCACTGGGTTCGCCCCAGTTCGTGTTGCTTTATCGACCGAATCTTTTCCAGCGGTTTGGAAAACAGCCGCCCCGCACTTGGGAAGAGTACCAGCAATTGGCTGGCTTCTTCAATAATCTGCAATCACTGCGTAAACAGGCAAACCCACAGGAGGAAGATGCTGCCCCGTTGGTTTTCGTCGAACCGTGGTCGGGCGCCGTGGAACCATTGGCGCCAGGCTGGGCCGCGCGAATGCTGCTGGCTCGGGCGGCCGCTTACGCCAAACATCGCGATTACTTTTCGGTGCTGTTCGATCGCGAAACGATGGAACCGCTGATCGCCGGTCCCCCCTTTGTGCGCGCCCTTACCCAATTGGTTGTGGCCGCGAAATCGGAACCGAAAGATGCCACTTCGCTCACCCCGGCCAACGCCGCACGCTTGCTCCTCACCGGACACGCAGCAATGGCCATTACGTGGCCCAGCGCGGCCGTGCAAATTGCCGGCGAAGCTGTTCCGGTGGCATTTGCCAACTTGCCCGGCGCAACCGAGGCTTACAACCCCCGGCACGCCGCGTATGAACCGCGCCGCCCTGATGAGGCGGTAAGTGTTCCCTTACGCGGCATCAGTGGCCGGGTGGGTTCCGTCGTCCGCGGCACGAATTCTCCCGAAGCGGCCTTCCAGTTGCTAACATGGCTGACCAGCAAGCGCTGGAGCAGCCAAGTGTTGCCGCCCAGTTCAGCCACCGCGTTGTTCCGTGATTCGCAACTTGACGATCCTCAGTTGTGGTCGGGCCAGGCGCTATCTACCGCAGAGGCCCGACAATATGGCGATGTGTTGGCGACAGCTCTGCATCAGACGGATGTTGTGTGGATGCCTCGCATTCCCGGCGAAGCGGAATATGTGGCCGCGCTGGACGAAGCTGTGAAAGCCGCCATCGATGGTAAAAAATCACCCCAACAAGCATTGGATGAGTCGGCGGCCCAATGGAAGCAAATTACCGCTAAGCTCGGCGTCGATCAGCAGTTGGAAGCGTATCGCCGAAGCCTCAAAACCGCGCCATAAAGCCGCGACCGTTGGTCGCGCTGGAATCATAAACCGCCCGTAAGCTATCAGTGATGACCGACGAAGAGTTTATACGCAACGATCAATCGCCGAACATTGTCCGCTTGGCGCTGTTCTTCGAAGGCGGCTTGGCTATGGTGGCCTGTGCTGCCGGCTTGCTGATGAAAACCCCTCCGTGGCAGCACTTTTTTTGGCAACCCCTCGACATCGCCCGCGGTTTGGCGGCCACGCTGCCCTTAGTTGTCGGATTACTGCTGCTGCGGCGCGCTCACCGTGGCGCATTGGGAAAACTAAACGCCGTGGTCGACGAAACGCTGGTCGCGATGTTCACGCAGTGCAGCGTGGCGCAGTTGGCGATGGTCTCGCTGGTGGCGGGCATCGGTGAAGAGTTGCTGTTCCGCGGCGTGTTGCAACCGGTTTTCATTGGCTGGTGGGGGACCGCTGTCGGTCTGAGTGCCGCCAGCGCCATATTTGGCTTGCTGCACGCGCTGACCGCCGCCTACGCCGTGCTGGCCACCGTCGTCGGCGCCTATCTCGGCTGGCTGGCTCTGGCCACGGGCAATTTGCTGGTTCCCATCACCACGCACGCAATGTACGACTTTGTGGCGCTGGTGTATCTCATTCGCACGCCACCCGCAACGTGCCGCAGAATCTCATAACCACAGATGAAAGCAGATGAATCAGATAAACACAGATAAAAAGGACGAACCGAGCCTAACGACCAAAGCTATTTTGCGCCCGAACCTTTCCCTGCAATAATCAATCCTTGTTCCTCATGCTTTCCAAGATCTTCCAGCTTGCCTCTGTCTGATCCGCGTCCCTCCGCGTTCATCCGTGGTTCCAAATTTTTAATTCACGAAGTTACGAATGTCCCTGTTGATATCTTGCTCTTCTTCATCCGTGTTCATCCGGCTTTGTTGAAACCCTATTGATTCCAATGGGAAAACAGTTTACATCAATGCGTCATGGAAACCACACGTGCGATGACGCGGTCGCCGGTGGCGTTGGCCAGGAAGGCCGTCGAAATTGCGCAACGTGCTT
>DATJYL010000142.1 GCA_035499655.1 Pirellulales bacterium | reverse complement strand
ATTAAAACCAGCCAGCTTGAGCACGGACGATTTGGCCTAATGGCCTTCTTAGCGGCAATTGCCGCGGAAGGAGGCCAAGATGGCGAATCGACTCAAGATGGCCACGGTTCAATCAATACTAACATTGCACGAGCGCGGCTGCCGCCGGGACAATGTGCCCATCCACGCCGCCACATCAATCCGGGCAGCCGCCGTCTCGGCCGGGCCCGCGTGTTGGTCTTCGACCAACAGCTGTTGCCAGGCGCCTGTGGGTTTGTCCTGCCGATCAATTCGCTCAATTGTGAACCCCCGGATCCTTCGGGCATAGGGGGACAGCAGATCCTGTTTGTTTAGCCGGCTGCCGACGCGCCGCCCGGCACGGACCTGGCGGATCGCAAATTGTGCTAACGGGGTGGGATACGCCACAGCCTGTTTGCCCCGGCGCACCAGTTGTGCGAACGCGCAGTAAGCGTTGGCGATCACCTCCTGGATCAATTCTTCCCGGGCTTCGGCCCGCCGGTCACGGAAGGCGATCCCAGCCTGCCGGCGAATCTGAGGCAGCATGGCCAAAAACTGGTCCTGAACAAATACGGATCGATGATCAGCGGAACTGGCTTTTAATGGTGCAATCATGGGAACGACTCCTCTTTGTGAAGGAGGACCGCCCCGCGGGGCGGTCCTGTTGGTAAAAACAGAACCGCCCCAGCACCGCGCCGGGGCGTTAACTCAGAGAAAGCAATTGCGTGCTGGGAAAGCGCGCTATGCAGACTAAAACGGTCGGCTTCGGCACTCGGTAGATAGAGCTACCGATCATGCGGAAGCTGGCAATTAGCAGACTGGTCATCAGTGGCTCCGGGAAGCTCGTCGGATGGAGATGTTGGCTTTCGTTGCTGCTGGTCGAGTGAGGCGGCCACCGCTTGAGCCACGATTTCCAAGGCACGATACAGCGGCGTTCCGATGGGAACTGGTACGGTGTGGGTCGGCGCGATGCTGCTACTTTTCTTGGTCTTCGAGAACATGTTCGTCGCTCCTTTTTGTGCGCATGAAAAAACCCCGGTGGAAAACCACCGGGGTTCGTGAGGGAACAATGATTGACAAATCGAACTACAGGGCCGGCCGCTCATATCCGGTCCGCGGCTCGAAGCGATACCGCGGATTCTTACTGCGCCGCAGTTTGGTGAGATCCGGCGGCGGCTCGAACACGGGCACGTAGGGGCTGGACAAGCCCGCCGACAGCATGCGTTGGTGCAGCTTCAAGGCATCACCGACCACCGGTTCGGAAGGCTTTTCCGGCAAGCGGTCTGCGATTTCACGCAGGGACATCTTTGGATTCTCCGTGGCGATCGCCACGGCCCGAAAACGAATTCGTTCGCGCAAGACAGGTTCGAACAGATCCAGCGTGCACCGCTTGGTTAGCAGCCCATGCAGGTCGGGAGCCAACGGAACATCCCGGAAGTCGCCAGCCAGATTTATTTCCACAAGGGCCCGCGGCAATAAATTGCCGCCGTCGCACATCCGCACCATGTAGACATGGAACTGTGGTACCAGCAGCCGGAGCAAATCACCGAACTCTGGTGAGTCGATGGCCAGCCGCTGAAACTGCTGTTCCAGGTGCTCTTGGAGGACCACCGGGGACTCCGGCAAGACGAGCCGCCGTGCCTGGAGCCGGTCCAAGGCGGACCGTTCTTTGGCCAACGCCAATTTCTTGGCATCTATTTCGGCTAGCTTATCTGCGAAATCAGAACGCGGACCGTACGCGGCGATCGCCGCGAGCAGGTTGCTTCGTTCCTCTTCCAGCTTCAGCTCGGCTCGCTGCAGTTGCTGCCAGCGAGCGCCCGGATCTCCCACGGTCTGCCGGTGGGCAATCTGGACCAGTTCGGCGAACTGCTCCTGCAAACCTTCGAGCTGCCGAAGCTCACCGGTGATGATCTCGACGGTCTTTGTGGCTGCGAATTCACCATTGAAACCGACCGAGTTCCAGCAGTGCCATTCCCGGGAGCCGGAACACATCAGGTTTTCCGTGACGCCGTTGCCACCCCACACGGCGTGCCAGCCACAGTACCAACAGTGGGCATGTTGGCCCGGGAAACGGGTGCGTTTGCGGGGGACGTGCCGCCGCGAATCAGAGCCGTTGCCGTCGCGGCGGCGATAATTCTGATTTTTTTCGTCCAACAGTGCGTTGACTTCGTCGAGTTCCGCGATGTCCACGTGGGCCAGATGCGGACATTCACGGAACTTTGGCCCCGTCGGATTTTTAACGGGTACGCGGCGGCCGGTCTCGTGATGTTTCACCGTGTGCTTGAAGCCACGACCCGGAAAGCCGCCCAAGAGTCGGTTTTGGTAAAACTCTCGAACGTCGCTGCCGAACCACTTCTTTCGTCGGGCGTAGGGACCGCGCTCGAACCCGACGCGATTAAAGTAATCAGCGACCGCTGAGCAGTTAAGTGTCTCGCGCAGTAGCCGCAGGCCTTCCTGGATGTGATGAGTAGCGTTTTCATCCCTTAGCCACTGATCATATGTTTTGGCAGCATCAGAAACTATATAGCCTGCAATCTCCCGTGCCATCGTTCCGCCGAACTTTACAAAGCGATTCATTAACTTCTTTTTGAGGCGTTTCGATGTATGGGAATTATGCCCGACATGATCGCGGCAAGCCGAAAGGGCGTCCTCTTCCCACGTCTCCTCATCGGTGTCAATACAATCGTTTGGCGAAATCGCGCGAACGCCATGATCGTATGCCACGCCCAACAAGCGAACTGCCTCCACACCCCGGACCAGCCGACCCAAATCCTCAACGATCAGCAAGTCGAGTTCTCGCGTCCGAAGTTGTGCCTCGATTTGAACGAGTTCGGGGCGGTCAAGGGCCTCACCCTTGCCTTTAGTAGCGATTACGCGATACTCGACCGGACCATCGTACAACTCGGCCACGACCTCCTTGGCGTGGTCAATCTGATCGTCAAGGGACATTTCCTTTTGGTTTTGGCAGCCACTAATGCGGGCTACAATACCGACTACCAGAGTATGGCCGTTGCGCGGCGTGAGCTTGCCATCAGATTGGATAGACATTGGACTAACCTCCCGAGCGGCTGCGTGTGCATCCGTCCGGGAAGGTGGGCAGTCCCATTGCAGTTAACTACGCTATGGCCTTAAGTCATAGTGAGTTATGTTCCCGCCAGAGCATGAAAGTCCTCGGCCGAGAACTCCACGCTCCGCGAGATTGCCTGCAACAGCAATGACTGCCCGGAGAGCTCAATAGGAAATGTGCATCGCCGCTCGCCCCGATTGAGGTGGAACTCGTTTGGTCACTACCGCCCTGCGCTCGGTCGCCGCCCAGGCGACCGTGCTCGGTTGCTGGTTCAAATCCTTTCGCCCCGATTGAGGTGGAACTCGTTTGGTCACTACCGCACTGCGCTCGGTCGCCGCCCAGGCGACCGTGCTCGGTTGCTGGTTCAAATCCTTTCGCCCCGACTGAGATGGGAGGCGGATTGCACCTCGCGTGTTCCAGTCGGGGCCAGGCCCGTTGAAGATGAGGACGCAATATAGGATGGCAATCGGCCGCAAATCCCTGTGGCGCAGAGCATTCGAGAAATTTGAATGCCCAGCCGGCTGGAAGCCCGTTTTAGTTTCCGGATTGCGTTTTCCCCCCACTGATTACCTACCTCGGAAAAATAATCTTGCATATCCGAGAAACCATGTTAGGATGCGAGTATTGTAACAATGCGCGGCTGGAACCCGCGCACTGTTAATTACAGGACGGCAGACGGAGGCAACAGAGATGAGACAGCGTATTGGTTCGTATTGCGCTTTTGCGCAATCATATTCTATTTGTGCTACCCGGCGCTGGGTGGCTGTTGGAATCGCTGTTCTGGCGACGGTTGGAATTCCTGGTTTAGCCCGCGCATCGTCCATTAGCTTTGCGCAGTTTTCCGAAGCCAGCCCGGGCGGAAATTTGTTCGCCTACCTCGACAACGGAAGCGGCAATGATGCGCAATTCGGCACCAGCACTGGAGGGCCACTTGGCGCCGCAATTCCAGTCAGTTTCACGTATTTAACCGTCGCCGGTCCGATGCCGCTCGATTTGCAAGGCAACCAAAATGCCACATTGAGCATGACCTCCAGCACCAAAACAATTTCCACGGTGCTGGGCGGCGTGGTGGGCAGCCAGCCGATCACCGGCGCGGGAACCGTGACCGACACCATCAGCATTATTCGCAGCACGCCAGCCAATGAAGGATCGGGTAGTCGCACCAATTTGTTGACTGTCACATTCACCGGGCAGATGATCGGCGTCATGGAGGGTCGCACGCCGCAAGTCAGCGCCGATACCCTGTTGAGCGGCAACTCCGTTACTTACAGCTCCGATTTTCTCACGTTTAGCCCTAGCGCGGAGCGAGATTTTTCGCTGACGTTCAGTTCGTGGACGAACACTGGCAATGGAAATGGATTGGAACAAGCAGCGGATTTGTTTTTTGCCGGGGCGCTGGCCAGTGGCACCGGCACCTTTGACGGCGCCGCCACGGTGCCCGAGCCGGCTGCTATGACCCTGGGCGCTATTGCCGCCGTGATGCTTGTACTGAGCGCCAGACACTTGACGGGGCAAAGAAAAGCCCTGGCGAAATGCCGCGTGAAGGCCAAATAGCCGGTTTCTTGCTGCAGCGGCCACGATTACAATGAGTGGGTCTTGTTAGCACGCCATTCGGCGTCGGGAACCACTTACTGGCAGGCCGCAGCATGGTCGAAGTCGCCACAACGGCCAAAAAAATTATCGCCAACGTCGAGCAGGCGATCGTCGGCAAGCGGCAGCAAATTGTGCTGGCCCTGGTGGCTTGGTTTTCCGAAGGGCACATTCTGCTGGAAGACGTGCCGGGCGTGGCCAAAACCATGTTGGCCCGGGCGCTGGCGGCGAGCGTGGGCTGCACGTTCAAACGCATTCAGTGCACGCCCGATTTGTTGCCGACCGACGTGACGGGCGTGTCGGTGTTCAACCAGAAATCGACGGAATTTGAATTCCGGCCAGGGCCGATTTTCGCGCAATTGGTGCTGGCCGACGAAATCAATCGCGCCACGCCCCGCACACAGGCCGCGTTGCTGGAAGCGATGGCCGAAAGCCGCGTGACGGTGGATGGTGTTACGCACGCGCTGACGCCGCCGTTTTTGGTCATCGGCACGCAGAACCCCATCGATCACGAAGGGACGTTTCCGCTGCCGGAGGCGCAACTGGATCGCTTTTTGATGCGGTTCAGCCTGGGTTACCCGACGCCGGAGGAAGAACTGAAAATGCTGGACATGCTGCGGCAAGTGCATCCGCTTTCGCAATTGAAAGCGGTGGTATCGGCCGAAGAAGTGATCGCCTGCCAGCAGGCCATACGGCAAATTCACGTGGACGAGAAAGTGCGGCGGTACATTGTGGAAATCATTCAGCGCACGCGACAGAACGAAGATTTGGCGCTGGGAGCCAGTCCGCGGGCATCGTTGGCAGTGTTTCGCGCTTCGCAAGCGATGGCCGCCATGTTGGGGCGGAATTTCGTTCAGCCCGATGACATTAAGCGCGTGGCCACGGCCATTTTGGTGCATCGTGTGATTTTGCGGCCGGAAAGCCGGCTGCGAAAAATTACGGCGGCGAAGGTCATCGAGGAAACCATCAGCGAAACGCCCGTGCCAACGATGCAAGCACCGACGGGACGGGCGGTGTTTGAACCGTGAGAGGGACAAATGACGAATGCCCAAGCACCAATGACCAATGAAAGCATCCGTCATTGGTCATTGGGATTTGGTCATTGGTCATTCATGAGAAGCATTCGTCCTTCGTCATTCCCAACTTTGCGTCGTCATATCTTTGCGGCTGGATAATCCATGCGTTGGTTTGCTGGCGCCATTTTGATTTTGCTTTTCTCACTGGCCTTCGGCCTGGGCCTGCTGGCGTATGCCATGTACGCGCTTGTGGGCATAATGCTTGCCAGCCGGGTGTTAAGCCGCGTGTGGATTGAAAGCCTGGCGGCGCAGCGGGAATGCAATCGGCTGTCGGCCAGCATTGGCGACCGGGTGGCGGTGAACATCAACGTGCAAAACCGGGGGGTGCTGCCGATTGCGTGGCTGTTGATGGAAGATTTGCTGCCCATCGCGGCGCTCATCTACAAGCCGCCGAATTTGGGCGTCGAAGGCCGGCGCATTCAACTGCTGATGCTGCGCAGCCGCGGCAAAGGCATTTTACTGTACACGCTGCAGTGCAATCGGCGGGGATATTATCAGATTGGGCCGCTGGTGATGGAAACGGGCGATTTGTTCGGGCTGCATCGGCGATATCGGGTGGCGACGGAGCCGCATTTTTTGCTGGTGCACCCACAGGTGATTCCACTTTCGGGCTACGACATTGCCTCGCGGCGGCCGATTGGCGAAATTCGCTTGCAGCATCGGCTGTACGAAGATCCCACGCGCATTGGCGGCGTGCGGAGGTATGAGGCGGGCGACCCGCTGAACCGCGTGCATTGGCGGGCGACGGCGCGCACGGGCGTATTGCACAGCAAGGTGTACGAAGCGTCGACGATTGCCGGGGCGACGCTGCTGTTGGATTTTCATCAGGCGTCGTATGCGGCGAAGGATGAGCCGTATCGTTCGGAATTGGCCATTACGGCGGCGGCTTCGCTGGCCAATGCGGTGTATGAAATGGGGCAGCAAATCGGGCTGATTAGCAATGGGCGCGATGCGGCGGACCGTATTCGGCAGGAAGGATGGCGCAGCGACGATTACCGCACGCGCAGCGCCGCTCGCATAGCCGCCGGCATGCGGGAAAAGAGCGATCGGCTGCAGCCGCTGGTGATTCCCACGCGGCGTGGGCCGGAGCAATTGATGCAAATTTTGCAAACGCTGGCTCGGGCCGAATTAACGGATGGGTTCGATTTCGCCCATCTGGTTGCGGAAACGATTAGTCGGATGCCGCGCGATGCCACCGTAGTGGCGATTTTGCCCACGGCCAGCGAAGCAACCATTTTGGCGCTGCAAATGCTGCACAAGCGCGGCTACGCCGTAACCGCGATTTTGAATTTTTACGACGATTATGAATTCGGCATTGCCGCCGCCACACTCACGGCCAGCGGCATTAGCGTACAACATTTGCAGAATGAAGCGTCTGTGACCGACGTGTGTCGGCAAATGGCGTTGAGGTGAAGTTTAAGTTGATTTTTGAGCCCAAGCCGACGCCTTGGGCGTCGATCAATCGACGGCAAAGCCGTCGGCTTGGAAAGTTTGGGTAACCATGTCTCGTCGATTAAAACCAACGCTGATGGATTACGTGGTGATTGCCATCAATCCGGCGCTCATCATGGTGCTGATCGGCAGCCTGGTGTATTTCTTGCTGGAGATGTTCTATCAGGGGAAGTATCCGGAGCGGCTGCATTTTTGCCTGACGCTGTTTATTTTTGCGGCGGTGCTGATCGCCCGCATTTCGATGGAAGAAGGTTGGGAACGGGCAGCCCCATTCGGGGCGGCGCTGGCGATTGCCATCGCGCTGGCGATGCACCAGTTTGTGACGTTCGAGGGAACCCAATGGGCGACGATCGGCTGGATGATTAACTACACGCTGATCGGCATCATTTGGTGGTGCGCGATTCAACTGACGTGGGACTGCACGCTGATTGACGAAACGCAGGATGCTTCCGGCGAAGGCTTGTTGCAGACCGTGGGTTTAGATCGAGAGGCATCGAAAAGCGCCGACGGAAAATCGGAAGCAGATAATTCGGCGAACGAAGATACAAAGCCGAGACCGGCGGTCGCGCAGCCCGGACCACAAAAAGAAATCGACGCTAAAACCGAACACCAGGATTTTGCCGACGACATGGGATGGTCGACGCAGAAAAGACTCGCGAAAGAGTCAGCGAAGAAGGAGGTGAAGCCGGCTGCAAAATCCGACGACGGGGAAAAGTCGTGGTGGGGTAAATTCTTGGAACGGCGCCGCCGGCCGCATGCGCCGGGGGTGTGGGTGGTGTATTTCTCGCTGGCGGCGCTGCCGATTTTCGGGTTTGGGCAGGCGTTCATTCCCACGACGAACCCGGGCAGCCGACGGTATTCGTTTGTGCTGTTGTGCGTGTACGTGGCCGCGGGATTGGGCCTGTTGATGACGACCAGCTTTTTGGGATTGCGGCGGTACTTGCGGCAGCGGCGGTTGGAAATGCCGCTGCCCATGGCCGGCACGTGGCTGGCAACGGGCACGGTGTTAATCGCGGCTCTGTTGGTGCTGACGATGTTGCTGCCGCGGCCGAATGCGGAGTACGCCATTTCGCAATTGCCGCCGGCAATGGGTTCGACAGAGCACAACTCATCGCCAGTGTCGGTCGGAAACGAAGGAACGCTGGACGAACAGGCGAAAAACGCCAGCGGCCAGCGCAGCCGGCCAGACAAAGAACTCGCAGCTTCGGATCAAAATCAAAAGGGTTCGGGCACAGGCAACGCCGGCGAAAATCAATCGGGCGCGCCGGCGACGGGGAAATCGGATCAAGGGGGCGGCAAGTCGGGGGATGAAAAGGGGGGCGAATCGCAAGCGGGCAAGTCGGAAAGTGGCAACGGCGAGAAGGGCGAATCCAAGGGCAACCAAGCCTCGGACTCCGGCGGCGAGAAGGGGAGCACTTCGCAGAACGGTTCACAGACGAAGCAATCGCAAAATCAGCAGCAGGAGAATGCGGGCCCATCGAAAGGGGAAGCGGCCCAATCACAGGGAGAAACTTCGCAGCCGGAAATACCGCAAGGGCCCGATTTATCGCTCGTGAGCGAAAATATCGCCGCGCTATTGAAATGGGTGTTTTACGCCGTTGTGATTGGCTTGGCCCTGGTATGGGTCTGGAAACATTGGGAACAAGTGTTGGGCTGGTTGCAAGAATTTTTGAACGGTTGGCGGAATTTGTGGGGTTTGCTGGGCCGGCGCGAGCGGGAGCCCAAGGACGTTGTTCCGCCGACGCCGCGGCACCAATCGTTTTACGATTACGCCGATCCGTTTGCCACCGGCGCGGCGGGGCAATTTTCGCCAACGGAATTGGTGCGATATTCGTTCGAAGCGTTTGAAGCCTGGGCCCGCGACAACGGCTGGCCGCGGGAGGCCGATCAAACGGCTTACGAATTCACGCGGCAAGTGGGCGCGAAAGCGGAGGCCATCGCCAAACCGGCGCGGGCATTGGCCGAGTTGTACAGCCGGGCCGCGTACGCACCGGGCACGCTGCCGGCTGCGAGTGTGGAACATTTGCGGGCCCTATGGCAAGCGATGCGCGAACGACAGCCGGTCGGGTTTTGAGGTAAGGGCACGCAGAGCGAGCATGGAAGATCACAGAGCCACCGATGAACACGGATCAAGCGGTTGAACACAGATCGGCGAGGAGATCGGTTTCCAGTGGTCTGGAAAGACCACGCTGCGTCTTGTTTCAATCCGTCTGGTTCATGATTACAATCCGGGAGCTGGGCAACAGCGTAAGTTGGCATACTGAAATGGGGAGCGAGTCATGAAAGCGGTGCGATTGTGTCTGGTGGCAATGCTGTTATTTGGAATCTGCACGCAGGCGTTTGCAGCGGGGGAGGACGACCATTATCAATTGGGGCCCGATTCGTTGGCTCAAGATGGCGTGCCGAAGGGAAAGTTGGTTGGGCCGTTGAAGTTGCCCAGCGAAGTGTTTCCGGGCACCAGCCACACGTACTGGGTGTACGTGCCGGCGCAGTACGATCCGGCGAAGCCTGCGAGCTTGATGATTTTTAACGACGGGCAGGCGTTTATCGACATGCAGGGCAACGTGCGGGCGCCCAACGTGCTGGACAACTTAATTTTCCGCCGTGAATTACCGGTGATGATTGCGGTGTTCATCAATCCCGGTCACACGCCGGAGCAACCGGAACCGACGCCGAAAGAATGGGGGGACCGCAACACCAATCGTCCGGTGGAATACAACTCACTAGATGACAAATATCCGCGGGTGATTGTGGATGAGCTGCTGCCGGTGTTGTACAAGGATTACAACATTTCGCACGATGCCGAACAGCACGGCATAGGCGGGGCCAGTTCCGGGGGCATTGCCGCGTTCACTGTGGCGTGGGAGCGGCCGGACGATTTCCGCAAGGTCATCACCATTGTGGGCAGCTTTACCGATTTGCGCGGGCCGGGGAGCGGCAGCACGTATGCGGATAAGGTTATGGAAAGCGAGAAGAAACCGATCCGGATTTTTATGCAAGATGGCCGCAACGACTTGCGGGGCGTGCGGCGTGATGGTGGCGGAAGCTACGATCAAAAGCGCGATTGGTTTTATCAAAATGTGCGGTTGGCCGACGCGTTGACGAAAAAAGGATACGACTTAAATTACGCCTGGGGCATTGGCTTGCACGGACAGAAGCAAGGCGGAGCCATTTTGCCTGATATGCTGCGCTGGCTGTGGCGCGATCATGCCGTCTCGACCGATCCGGGGGACAAAGTGGAGCGGTCGTTCCATCAAGCGCTGGGCGATGCGGCCGCGGATTCATCGGGAACCCAACCCGATTCGACCTCCAAGGCAGATTCGGCCGCTACAAAACCCGATTCGGCTGCGCCAGGTGGAAAGTAAAAATGAAAGCGACCAGGAGACAAACTGCGCTCGAAGTCGGAAATCAGGCGCAGCACCAACGCCGAGCTGCAATTTAGAGCGCATCCCACGAACGTGTTGCGGCCCCGGCCGCTGTCCACAGCGGCCGGGGCCGCTACATGGTTGATTGGCCAAATTAGGCGACGACCGAGAATCAACGCCCTACTGTGGATAAGGGCCGTCGAACACTTTGGTGTTGGAAGGATCTAGAAAGCGAATGGAGTAGGGGATGGCGGCTTTGGTCAACCAACCGGCGTTGGGACCACGGATGATGTATCCTCCGGCCCAAATGTAACTGTCCAGGCCACGAAAATATAACTCAGCGCAATAAGGCGGGGTATTGTTTTCCAAGCCCGGCGGCCAGGCATGGCCATGGAAATAGCATTCCGGCCAGAATTCCGGCTGGGCCGAGGGGTTTAATCCGTCAAAGATTTGCAGTTTCAGCTGGTCCCCCGTCGGCTGCGCAAACACAGCGACGGAATGGCCGCCGGTTTCGCAAGACCAGCGCACGTTGCCAAAACCAATGCGGCCGGAGTTGCGGAAAATAGCGCCGATCATGTCGGTGGCTCGAACGCAATCTAACTTTTTGTGCTCCAGAGCGTCACGGAGGGTCAGGGTGACCCCGTATTCGGCCGGCATGCGATAGAAGGTATTCGTCCAACGGCAAGCGTCTTCCATGGCTTGGAGATTGGTTTCGTCGGGCTGGATGCTATCGGCGGCCTTGAGGAGTTCCGGCTGAAAGCGGTCGCCCCATTCCAAGCCCGCGAAGGAATGGCCACGATACATCAGCACGCTGAGCAATTCCTGCTCCTTGGCGTGCGGATTCAGAGCGTCAAATTTTTTGAGCACGGCGCATAAATCGTCGGTGGTGTCGGCGTGGGCGGCACGGAACAGCATATTGATTAAATAACTGTGCTCGTAAGGAAGACGGGCGGCAGCATCCCAGGCTTGACGATTGTCGGGAGACAGGACCGCTTGCAATTTGAGATAGGTTTCGCGCACGCCGGGCGTGACCCACAACGAGCCGGGCGTGAGATGATCGCCGGTGGCGACCTCGATGTTGCGGTCCTCGGGAAGCGAGAAGAGCCGCTCGGCCTGGCGTTCCACTTCGTAATAATTGGCTTTGCCGTTCAGGCTGAGCACGCCCGCTGGAAACTGGCTGATGGTGGCGTTGGGATCGTATTTGCGACCCAGCGCCTCGGAGGCTTCAAACAGCGTGGCGCAGCGTTTTTGGAATTCCAGGGCCGCCAATTGATTTTCGGCCAAAAAGCCGAGCCAGCGATGCAAATCGTCCAATGTAAATGCGGCCGAGGCCAACTCGCCGGCCCAATGCTGAGTGGCGGGCAGATCTTTCGCGGCCACCGCGTGATTTAATTCGGCCATGCAGTGAGACGGCCAATCGTCGGCGCCGGTAAATTCGACAGGGCGCAGTTGAGCGGGCCAAGTGGACCACTTACTGGCCAGCTCCCAAAACTGCTGCGATTGTTCGGCCAATTCGTGCGCACCTTCCTCGGCCGGCCGATTGATGGTGGCCTGGTTTTCCAAATAGGTTTTTAAGCGGCCTTGGTGCCATGCAAAATCTTGCTGTGGGGACTTAACATCTTGACGGTCGAAAAAATAGAGCGTGGAGAGCGAGGTGCCGGGGCCGCCGTCTAAATCACCCGGCGAGTTCGGAACGACATCGCCGACATCGCCGGCGTTCACCATCGGCACGCAACTGGGGCCCTTGGGATCGCGGCTACCCAACAGCACCGGCCGGCTGGAATGCATGCACTGGGTGACGAGTGCCGCCAACTCCGCCAGCGGCTCGCCGGGCTGCTTCTCGGCCGACGTGAACACGAGGGAATGTGAGGCCGCTTTGGCGATACTGTCCGACGGAGTCTGTCCCGGCCCGCGCAGCAACAATGCCAATATGATGAGGGACAGAACAACGATTAGAATGCTCGACCACCAAGATTTCGTGTCAATCTTAGACGCAATGGCCTGGGCACTATTAGCGGGGCGCGAACTCATTGATGCCTCTTTCTGTATTCCGCCTGTGTTACATTAACACACCTAGTCCATGATAATCTTACCTTTACCTACTGAATACACCCGCCGAGGAGGGAAAAGACTGCATTTTGCGGTAAAAACGCACGGCAAGCCGCGGGAAAAGACACGGCAGCCCGGTTGTTAAACATCGCCGGCCGCTATAAGTTCCGCACGGACGGTGGGCGAAGCCAGCCCTTCATTCCTAGATAGGGCGGGAGAGATTTGTATGGCTTACTGAAGACGGTCCATGGACGCGGGCCGAGCGGAAGTGTTGGACGGAGTTCGCGCTGCCATTGGCAACAAATAGGCCCGGAGGGATTCGAACCCCCGACCAAGGGATTATGAGTCCCCTGCTCTAACCAACTGAGCTACGGGCCCGCGAGATCGCTGCCGCGCAACACCGTGCCGGTGGACAAGCATGAGTGCGCAGCGGCAATCGAACTCTCACAAATATAGTGGCTCGAACGTGGCGGGCACAGTTGCCGCGA